>CAKQMM010000162.1 GCA_934254755.1 uncultured Clostridia bacterium | reverse complement strand
AGGCGACGTTTCCGAAAACGTTCCCGTAAAATTAAACGGTAAAGATTTTGAAATCGCTTTCTTCTTTAAATACGTAACGGACGCCATAAAAGCGATTGACGACGAAGAAATATCGGTCTGCTTCAACAGCCCCATCGAACCGTGCGTTATCCGCCCGATAGAAGGCGACGGGTTTTTGCACCTTATAGTGCCGGTCAGAAAAAACGTGTAAACGCTTTATAAACGCGATAAAAAGTTGACAAAAAGAAAATTTAAAAGTATAATCGTATGCGAAACGCTTTTAAGGCGTTAAATAAAAAAATAACGGCATAGCCTAAAAAGGAAAGAATTATGAAAAGAACCTATCAACCCAAAAAAAGACAAAGAAGCAAAGTTCACGGATTCAGAAAAAGAATGGCCGATAAAAACGGCAGGAACGTACTTAAAAGAAGAAGACAGAAAGGTCGCCACAAACTTTCTAAGTAATTGATTTTGGAAAAGCGATTAAAAAAACAAAAAGATTTCGATAATGTTTTTAATAAAGGCACTCGCTTATATTCTAAAAGTCTGACGCTTATTTATTTAAAGAGCGCGGACTTTAAAATGGGCGTAAGTCTTGGCAAAAAACACGGGAAAGCAAACGTAAGAAACAGAATTAAAAGACTTTTAAAGGCGGCGTTTTCGGATATATTAAGGTTAAACCCGAAAAAAGGGAACTATTATATCGTTCTGCTTCCTAAAATAAAGGAAGGGTACGATTATCACGAATTTTACCGCGATATTTCATATCTTTTAAAAAAGGGAGATATTATTTAGCAAGTTTTTAAAGTTTATTATATACCGCGGTCGGCATTTTTGGCGGCGGTGACGGTTTTAAAATATGCTTAAAAAAATTTTTACGCTTCCCATACTTTTTTACAGAAAATTTTTAACGCACGCAATAAAGTCAAACTGTATTTTCACCCCTACGTGTTCCGTATACGCTATCGAAGCGATAAAAAAGCACAATTTAATTGTTGCTTTTTTTCTTATTATATGGAGAATTTTGCGTTGCAATCCGTTAAACAAAGGGGGGTTCGACCCCGTACCCGACAATTATAATCTGAAAAAGTGGGTTTTATAAACGACAATGAACGTACTTAACAATATTTTAGCGTCTATATCGTTTTTCAGCGAAGACGGACTTAACAACGTTCCTATAACGGGTATAACGAAACTCGTTAAAATTTTAATAGAAACGTTTTCTATCGGCGGGCTTATTGCGGTGGGTATTATTTTATTCACCCTCGTTTTAAAGGTTTTGCCGTTGCCGCTCGATATTTATTCGCGCGCCGCGACTAAAAAGAACGCCCTTAAAATGGAAAAAATGCGTCCGCAACTTGAAAAATTGCAGAAGCAGTACGCTAACAACAAACAACTTTACACGCAAAAAATGATGGCTCTTTATAAAAAAGAAGGCTACTCTACTTTTGCGGCGTGTTTACCGACTTTATTTACTCTCGTATTTTTCATAATAGTCATAACGGCGTTCAATAAGTATTCGACTTACGCTAACCTTAACACGTTTAACGAAATGGCGAAAGCGTATAACGCCGGCATCATCGAACAGGTAAACGAGTCGGACGATTTGGAAATAGTTTTAAACGACGAAGTTATAACCGCGTACGAGGTCGGCGCGACCGTTCGGTTTAAAACCGATTCGACGCTTACTGACGACGAAAAGAACGCGCTTTCCGAAAAGATAGTTAAAGCCGCGCAGGATAAGGCTGCCGACTGCTACTTTGAAGAATCTAAAAAAATGAAGTTTATATGGGTAAAAAATATTTGGATACCCGACCTTCCCTGGAAGAAAGCTTTCGTCGCGGAAAGCGATTACAACAGCTTGTTTACTTACAGTAAAGGAATGTTCAAACGCGCCACGATAGAAAGCGAAATTAAAGGTGCCGAAAACTACGCTCTTTTAACGGGTTCGAGTAAACTTGACGATGTTAAAAACCAACCCAACGGTTATCTTGGTTTGGTTATTATATCGATCGTTTCGATGCTCGTTCAGCAAATTATAATGACGAAGAGCCAGAAAGCGCAAATGGAACTTCAATCGGTTGACGGTGCAAACGGTCAAGCCGCCACCACCGCGAAAATGATGACGTGGATGATGCCGATAATGTTCGGTGTGTTCTCGTTCATGTATTCGGGCGCGTTCTCGCTCTATCTTATCGTAAGCACGCTGTTTAGCTTGGCGACGACGACTATCATCAATCTTATAGTTGAAAAAATATTCGTTAAAAAAGCGATGCAGGAAGAAGAAACAAGGCAAAACGCAAGATTTAAACACTTAAATAAAGATAAAGACGAATAAACCGTAAAGGTATAAAAGAGGTATAAAATGGCAATTTATGAAGGCAAAACCGTTGCCGACGCTATTGAAGCGGGTTTAAAAGATTTAGGTTTGACGGAAGAAACCGCCGAAATCAAAGTTTTAGACGAAGGAGTTAAGGGCGGATTTTTAGGCTTGGGCGGCAAAAAAGCTCAAGTTGAAGTTACTAAAAGAGAATCTGACGGCAAGCGTGCGGCGGCGTTTTTAGAGGGGTTGTTCGATTTACTTAAAGTAAACGCGACGACCGACGTAAAAGAAGAAGACGACAAAATAACTATTAACCTTATCGCAACTTCGGGCGCGGCTTTAATCGGTCACCGCGGCGAAACGCTCGACGCGCTCCAAACCCTTGCGGGCGCGGTTGCGAATATCGGCAACGAAGAATATAAGCGCGTAGTCGTTGACTGCGAAAACTATCGCGAAAAGCGCGAAGAAACGCTTAAAAGTTTAGCAAACAAACTTGCCGACAAGGCTTTAAGAACGGGCAGAAAGGTTACTTTGGAACCGATGAACCCGTTTGAAAGAAGGGTGATTCACTCCGCTTTAACCAGCAACGAACACGTTAAAACGGAAAGCCAGGGCGTTGAACCCAACAGATATATCGTAATTATCCCCGATAATTTACGCCCCTACTCGCGCGGAGACAGATCCGACAGGCGCGACCGTAACGACCGTTTCGATCGTCGCGGCGGACGCGGCGACAGAAGAGACGGGCGCGGCGGTTTTAAGAGCGAGATGCTTAAAATCGACAAAAAGACCACCGGGTTCGGAACCTTCCTCGGCAACAGCTTAAAGAACGATTAAAACTTAACGTTTGCTTTAACGCTCACCGTTAAAAGGTTGCTTGTATAATGCGTGATTTAAAACTTAATTAAAACTAAAAACCACCGATAATCGGTGGTTTTTTGATGCTTAAATAATAGTTATTCGTTGTAATAAAACGGCAAGAGCCGCTTGCTTTTTGCGAATTAGCGGATAGCAGTTAGTGCTTAGTGGTTTGTTGGTAGAAAGTCATAATACAAGAAGTTAAAAACTTGCTTGCAAGGGTTTTTAACTTCGCCGTATTTCAAACAAGAAGAGCAAAAACGCAAGTTTTTGCTGAAACCCGTCAGGGTTTAAAGATTTTGCCGAATGGCAAAAGATTACCTTCTTATAGTTTATATTATTAAACGTGTCGGTTATTAACTTACATCGCGCGTATGGGGGAAGTTGTTCGCCTACCCGTGCCCCGCTCGTTAGAGGGGTGTTTTCGCATTTTTGCGAAAACGGGGGTTAAACGCGGGCGGAGTACTCGTTCCCTTGTTAAACGGGGAACGGGTTAATTATCGTTTTCGATAATCGCTTTTGCGATTGCGGCGGCAATAATACTGCTCATTTTGTAAACCGCGCCTATATCCGCCTTATAAATAAGGTGTTCGCCGGCGTTTTCGCGCGGGGCGGTGATGCCGACGATAGAAACGTCCCCTAAAACGCTTAAATTTTTATTGAGGGCGAGCCCCGGCT
>CAKQMM010000161.1 GCA_934254755.1 uncultured Clostridia bacterium | reverse complement strand
AATTACGAGGACGCGCTTAAAATGATCGAGGCGGGCGCGGAAAGGCTCGGAACGAGCGCGGGCGTAGAAATTATAAAAAGCGCGAAAAATTAAATGCTTTTAACTAAAAGTTTAAGTATAGTTTGATTAAAGGGTATTTTATGGGAAAAGTGACAGGCGTAGGCAGTATAGTTATAGATTTGACGGCGTTCACGCCGAAGCTTCCCGTTGCGGGCGAAACGGTTAAGGGTTTTAGCTTTAAAACGGGTTGCGGCGGCAAAGGCAGCAATCAGATGACGGCGGCAAAAAGAGCGGGCGCGGAAGCGGTTATTATATCTAACGTCGGCGACGACGAGTTTAAAAATATCGTGACCGAGCATTACGCAAAAGATAATATGTCGCTTAAATACGTCAATACTTTAAGCGGGTATTCAACATCCGTCGCGCTTATAGAAGTAGATAAAACGAGCGGGCAGAACAGAATAGTCGTTATAACCGACGCGTGCGACGCGCTTAAAAAAGAAGACGTTTTGCGCGCGGAAGAAGAGTTTAAAACCGCCGACGTTATACTCACTCAGAACGAAACGAGTTTTGAGTCGGTAGCGGAAGCGAAAAGGCTTGCCGAAAAATACAATAAAATTTTCATATATAACCCCGCGCCTTATAAAGATATTCCGCTTGAATTTTTAAGGGGGGTAGACTATATCACCCCCAACGAGAGCGAAGCGGAAGCGTTGACGCATATCAAAACCGATACGATGGACGGGGTTAAGGCGGCGGCTCAAAAACTATTAAGTTTAGGCGTTAAAAACGTAATAATAACGCTCGGCATTCGCGGCGCGTACTTTATAAGCGGAACCGAAGAGCATTTTATCGACTCTATTAAGGTTGAGGCGGTTGAAACGACTGGCGCGGGCGACGCGTTCAACGGCGGGTTTGCCGCCGCTATAAGCGAGGGTAAAAACGTTTTGAAATCTTTGCGGTTCGCAACCTGCACGTCGGCAATATCCGTAACGCGCATAGGGTCGGGTTCTTCGATGCCCGCCCGCGGCGAAATTACGGCGTTGTACGAAAAAACTTACGGCGAAAAGTTTTAAACTTATCGTAAAACGCCGCCGGGCAAAGTTTTAAAGGCTAAGTATGCCTTAATTATATGTTTTTAGATAATTTTTTGACCGTTTTGACGCAGGTCGCAATACTTTTTTTGCTTATTATTATTGGCGCGGTCGCAAACAAAACGAAACTTTTAAGCGTTGAAGCGAATAAAAAAATAAGCGACGTCGTGGTGACGATAGTCGCGCCGTCGGTTATAATAAGTTCGTTTTTATCGAGCGCGAAAGGCTCGCAAAGCGAGATACTCGCGCTACTAAAAAATATAGGAATTTTCGCGCTTATCGCCGCCGCTTCGCATGCGGTTATGATAGGTTTGGGTATTATTATTTTCAGACCGAGCGATGAAAGCAAGCGCAAGGTTTTAAAGTTCGGCACCGTGTTTTCAAACTGCGGGTTTATGGCGTTGCCGCTTATCCAGTCGCTTATAGACGCGCCAAGCGGCACAAAAACGGGTTCGCTTTACGCCGCCGTTTACATTGCGGTTTTTAATATAACCATGTGGACGTACGGCTACGCGCTTATGAGCGGCGAGAAGAAGTTAAGCCCCAAAAAAATATTTTTAAACCCCGGCATTGTTGCGGTTCTGATAGGGCTTGTTATAATGCTGGTGCCGATTTCAGGCGGAAATTTAAACGCCGTGCCCGTTAGGCTTAGCACGGTTATAGAAGGCGTTTTAAACAGCGTTTCCGCGCTTAACGTACCGCTGCCGATGTTCGTTATCGGCTACGGAATAATAAGCGCCGACTTTAAAAGCGGGCTTAAAGATTTGTGGACGTATGTATCGATCGCGTTAAGGCTTATCGTGTATCCGCTAATAGCTATAGGCGCGCTTTATTTGTTCGGCGTGCGCGGGGAAATGCTGATAGTTGCGGTAACTTGTATTGCCGCGCCCGTCGGCGCAACGACGAGTATGTTCGCAACCAAATTTTCGCTCGACGAAGCTCTTTCGGTGAGGCTCGTAACCATATCTACGCTTTTGTCGATCGTAACGATGCCGCTTATCGTGGCGTTCGCTAAAACAATCGCGTAGCAAGCAATTTTTTAGATTACCAAACTATACGCCTGCTTTTTGTAATTCGGCGGGTAAACAAAAAATGTCAAGCAACAATATTTTCACAAAAAGCCTGCCCGATATAAGCGACCTTAAAATCGGGTTCAGCCACATAAAGCGCAACTATTTTAAGGGCGACCCTGAGATAGACGACGTGCACATTCACGACTATTACGAGCTGTATATCAACGTTTCGGGTAGCGTTTCTTTCATCGTGGGCGATATCGTTTATCCGATAGAAAAGGGGGATATAATTCTCACCTTCCCGCACGAATTTCACCACTGCAAATATATTAAGTACGGCGAGCACGAGCATTATTGCTTGTGGTTCAATTCGGCGGCTTCGTCGCTGTTTAAACCGTTTAACGTGAGAAGCGCGGAAGAGTGCGTTAAATTTTCTTGCGGGGTAGACGATAAAAACAAAATCATTCAAATTTTAAAGCGGCTTGAAAAGGACTACGCCGCGGGTGACGAAGTAAACCTTTTGCACGGCGTTTTGGGGCTTATCGTCATAATGAAAAACGCCGACGAGTCAAGCGGCGAAAGCGAATCTTTCCCCGATACGTTTAAAAAAATAATCGACTATATAAACCTTCACTACACCGAGAATATCAACAATAAAGATATAGCCGAAAAAAATTTTATAAGCGAGTGCACGCTTATAAGATTGTTTCATAAAAATATGCACACCACGCCGCAAAAATATCTTACGGCAAAAAGACTTTCGCACGCGCAACAACTTTTAAGCAGCGGGTTAAGCGTGCACGAAGCTTGTGAAAAAAGCGGGTTTTCAGACTATTCGCACTTTATTCAACTCTTTAAAAAAGAGTTTGCCGAAACGCCGCTTAAGTATAAAAACAAAACCGAATAAAAAAGGATAGGTATTCGCCTATCCTTTTTCTTATTTGGTGCGGATAACAGGACTACGGACAAGGCTACGCCTTTCCTTGCGGGGGGCTCGGTCACCCTTCGCCCATTTTTGCTAAAAACAGTTTACTAAACTGTTTTCTCTAACGCAAAAATACCCAAGGGTTCAAGCCCTGTTATTTTTACGCACCAAACAAAACACCTGCCCTTTCGGGTAGGCGTTTATTTGGTGCGGATAACAGGACTTGAACCTGCACGGTTGCCCATTGGATTCTAAGTCCAACGCGTCTGCCATTCCGCCATATCCGCACGACGGTTTACTTACCGAATAATAATATCACAAAATTTATTCGGGGTAAACCGTTTAAACGATTTTTTAAAAACTAATTTAAAATTTGAACGTTTTTATTGTGGTGGCGGAATTTAATTAGGAATAAGGAATGTTATCCTTAAACACAACGCCTTTATTTTTCTTTGCGGTCTTGCTTTTTGTTTTTAATAACGATAGTGCCGATGACGGCAATCATAGCAACGGCGGGAATTATAAGCAACCACCACGCTTTAAATTTGTCGGACTTTTCGTTTACGGCAGGTACTTGCGGAGTGACGGCGGCGCGTTCTTCGACCGTGAAATTCGTTTCGGCGGTTCCGTCTTTTGAAATTACGCTTAAAGTGTGCTTCCCGACCGATAAACTTGCTAAAAATTCTTGTTTTAAAACAATCTTACCGCTGTCATTCTGTCTTTCAAACTTAGTTTCGTCTATGCGGACTCCGTCAACGGTTATCCCCACGAATTTTGAAGAGCTGACGTTCGTTGTGAACGCAAGTTCTCCGCTATCGCCGGTGTTCCACTT
>CAKQMM010000160.1 GCA_934254755.1 uncultured Clostridia bacterium | reverse complement strand
CGCCCGACGTAACGTCTTTATGCGTGCAGTCGGAGCGGCTTATCGTCGCCTCGCCCGAAGGTAATTCTAAGCTTTGGTTTTCAGAGGACTTTAACCCCGAAAATTGGAACGTTTCTTTAACCGAGGCGGGCTACGTCGAACTATACGACGCGCTCGGCAAGATCAAACGGGTCGTCGGTTTTAACGGTTACGCCTACGTTTTTAAAGAATACGGAATATACCGGCTTTACCTCGCGGGCGCGCAGTCGGATTTTTCCGTTTCGTGCGTTTTGAAAAGCGGCAGTTACATTTACGGCGACAGCGTTACCGTGTGCGGTGATTTTATTACCTATATGACCGACGACGGCATTTACGCCTTCAACGGCTTATCGGCAAATAAAATATCGGGCGAAACGGACGGATTTTTGCGCAGCGGCGGCGATAAAACCGCTTGCGGCGAGTACTTAAACGGCAACCTTTATCTCTTAATAAACGTAAAAATCAAAGGTTCTAAAAAACCCATAATATTTAAGTACGACTTTTATAAGAAGCGCAGCGAAATTTTGCTGTTAAAACCTTTCAATTCTATTTGTAAAATTTTGACCGATGGCGGCGGAATAATCGCCCTCAGCGCAAAAAACGAAAAGCGGCTTTTAAAAATCGGCGGCAAAGGTCTGTGCCTTAAAGAAAACGTCGAAAAATATTATAAAAGCGGCAAACTCGATTTTAATATTCTGCAAAAAATAAAGGTTTTAAAAAAGGTTAAAATTTATAGCGAAGAAGAGGCTACTTTTACTCTAATAAGCGAGTACGGCGAAAAAACTTTCACTTTAAAAAGCGGGCTTAACGAACTGAACGCGTCTTTAAAGGGCGAAACTTTCACTTACATAATAAAAAGCGAGCGCAAAAATTCGCTCATACTTAAACCAACCTTTTACTTAACTTATTTAGGAGAATAAAATGGAAGAAAATTACGGCTTGCGCGCCATGGAGCTATACAGGGAACTGTCGGAGCGGTTAAGCAGCCTCGAAGCGGAACTAAACCGCGCGGCTTCAACCGAAATAATTTACGACGACTACATGAAAATTTTAGGCTCGCCTGTTTTAAAAGACTATCTGATATCTGCCAAAACCCCGTGCCGAATAAAGGTTAAAATGACGGTTAAAAACCTTACGGGCAAATTTAAAATCGAAGTGTATTTAAACGGCGTTAAGAAAAACGAGGCGTCTTTCAGCGCCGATACCGACGAATATTTTGACGAATTCACCCTTAAAAAGGGGCGCAATTCGCTTCGCGTAAATTACGTGCAGGTTGGCGACGATTATTGTTTTTTCACCCCGGCGCTTTCTGTCGAGGGCGCGGTTAAAGCGGCGGTTGACCCACAGCGCGTTTCGGTAACGGAAAGCGCGGGCTCGTTCGGAAACAACTATTATTTTACCTATATATCGGGTGAAATTTTAGAATATCATTCCTTTTCCGGCGAGGGCGGAGACAACGTCGGCTTTATTATAGACGGCGTAAAATCTGCGGCTTCGGTTACTTTTAACGGCGTAAATTATATTTTTTATCTGACCGTAAACGGCAAGCTTAAATGCGTAAGACCTACCGGCAGTTCGTACGAAGACTTAGATATCCCCGAAATTTACGGGGCGGATATCGCGGGGTATGCGACGGACGGCGGAACGAGGCTTTTTCTCGTTAAATTCGGCGACGTTTTCGTCGCGGACTTTAACGGAACCGCAAGCCTTAATTTTATAAAAAGCGGAATAAAAGCGCGTAAAGTATACGCCGAAAACAACGTTAAATGTTTAATTGCCGCAAGCGACGGCTTGCCGTCAAGACTCATCGCCTCCGACCGATTCCCCATTAGCGACGGCGGTTATTCTTCGGTTAAGCTTATAAGCGGCGGCAATTATCACGTTTATAAAATAAGCGACGGATACGATATAGTTTATTCCGAAAACGGCGTTATTAAAAAACTCACCGTAAAATCAGGGGTTTTAAGCGACCCTGTAACCCTTACCGTCGGCGACGAAATCATAAAAACCGACAGCGCCGCGCTTATAAGAAGCGGGCAAAATTTAAAGGAGGTAATTAACTATAAATTCAAACTCTGAATCGGTTCAAACGCTTACTTCCGAAGATAAAAAGCGTAAAAGCAAAGATAATATTTTAAGCAGTATAGAAAAAACCAAAAAGGCGATAAAGGATCTCGAATATCCCGAATACGTCGGTCAGAAAAAAATCGACTATCTCGACGTCGGCGAAGACGACTTAAACGACTTGGCAACCGCCGAAACGGAACGGAATATAGTCGACAAAAAATCGACCCTCGACAAAGATTTTTACAATGCAACGCAAACCGCGCAAAAAAAACTTGATAAGGCGGAAGAAGAAAAAGCCGCTAAAATAGACGGCGTGATGCTCGATTATAAATCGGACGCGGAAAACGCAAAGCGTAAAAATTTTAAAAACGGCGTCGCAAGGTCGAGCATTGCGGAAAAAACGGGTGAACTCATCGACCAAAACTTCGAGAACGATATTGCCGCCGCTCTTACCGCGGCGAATAAATCGGTTAAATCTATCGAAAGCGAACTTAACGCGCTTAACGAGGACTATAACCGCGCGGTTGAAAAGTTAGACGTCGGTAAGTCCGTCGCCATAAAGCAAAAAGTCAACGAGTTAAAAGCGGAGCAGGCTCAAAAAATAAAAGAAATCGAAAAGTACAACGCCGCAATCGACGAAAACAAGCGTTTGTACGATGAAGCGAAGAAAAAGCACGATAACGAAGCTTATAAAGATAAACTCGTTTTAAACCGCAAAATGGTCGTTGATATTTTAGAACAATTATCCACGCTTAGTAGAAGCGCCGCCGAAGAACTTTTATCCGACGAAGACGTTAAAAACGCCCTCGGCGAAAAGTATGACTATATTCGCCGCACCTATACGACCTCTTTTAACCACCTTTAATAGTTTAGCCGTAGGGCAAAATCCCCTAATAATCGCCTTATAGCCGGGTAAAATTCGTAAGCGATAAAAACGCTTGTCAAACGCGGGCGAGTATGCTAAAATATTTATAACATAAAATCGAGGGATAGGCATGGTAAGGAAGGCTTTCAGAATAACTTTGGCGGATAAGTCGCTTTGTTATAAAACTCTGCTGTCGCGCGCGATAGTGTATGCGATTTGTTTCACCGCTATATATTTTATCGGTCGCGCGTCTATTTTGCCGATTTTAAAAAGCGACGAAATTTCCGCTTTATTTAAAGCTTTAAGGCTCAACGTTTTCGACTTTTTTAACGTTCAGGAAATGGTTTCCGAATCGTCCGAAGCGGTCAGTGAAGTCCGTACCGCCTACCACGCTTTTCTCGATTTGTTAAAGGCGCGCATGTCGGGGTTTATCTGGTCGGCGGTCGGTATCGTCGGGGTTATTCAGGTCTTTAAATTCCTTCTCGGCATCATCGACTATACCGTAGGCGTTTTGTTGAACGACCATATGCAAACCCTTCGCCACGCACCCTTTTTCTATACGTTGTTCGAGCATTTTTCGGAATCTGTAAGATACGGCTTGTATAGAATGATTGCGCTTTTAGCGTATCACACCGTTGCGTTTTTCACCGTTTACCTTTTAACTTATCTTTTGTTTAAGGTTATCGGCGTGTTAGTCGTCCCGGTGGCGATATTCTTAATCGTTTTGGTGGTAGTCGTTCGTCAGACCTTTGCGGGGCAAACTCTCCCGATTATGATAATCGAAAAGAAGTCGGCGTTTCAGTCTTTTAAAGAAAACTTTATCCGTTACAGGGTCGATCAGGCGAAAGAAAGATTCTTTTCTTACATCGTTTTAAGCATCGTTTCTTTCTCGGTTTCGGCGGCTCTCGCGCAGGCGTCGTTAGGGGTGGCAAGCATAGTCACCACGCCCATAATTATGG
>CAKQMM010000159.1 GCA_934254755.1 uncultured Clostridia bacterium | reverse complement strand
TGCAAGCGAGTTTAACGCCGATTTAACAAATTTTGCGCCGCTAAAACTTAATGCGGTTCAGCCACCGTTCGGCTAACGCCGCATAAAGCGGCAATAAACCCAAAACCACAACGACATAACCGATTGCGACGACTAAAATTTTATTAAATGGTAAAACGTTTTCGCTTCGCCCGCATTAAGGGTGGAAACGCCGAGTTTGGTTTCTATATTTTCGTCGCTTGTGTATAAATCGGGAAGCCCGTTCCACGGCTCGATTGCGATAAACCCGCCGCCCGGCACCGCCCATAAAAGGAGGTTATTAAAGTCGTTGAAATAAACTTCGATTTCGTCTTTATCGCCGCGGGTTAAATAGCAACGCTTAAAGGGCGAATTTTTGATGATGACAGACCCGTCGGCAACGTGCCCGCACGGGAGAATAGACTTTTCGTCCATCAACTCGTAGCTAAGCGGCAAAACGCCGTTTTTAAAGCCGCCGTCGTACTCTACTTCGCTTAAAAGTCCGTCTATAAGTTCGGCGCGTTTAATATCGGAATTTCCTTCAAATTCAAACGAGTAATTATTAAGGTTACCTTCTATCGCGTAGGCCTCGTGCGCGCCTATGTTATAATACATTTTATTATCGCCCTCGTTTATTACAAAGTAATAAACGCCGAGCGAATTTTCGCTTAATTTATACATGACGCGGAGGGTGAATTTAAAGGGGTAAATTTTAAGCGTTTCTTCGCTATACGTAAGAGAAAAAACGGCGGAAGATTTTTCAACTAAATCGACCGCGAAAACGCTTTTCCTCGCAAAGCCGTGCTTCGGCACATCGTAATGAACGCCGTTATAAAAATAACCGTCGTTTTTAAGCCCGCCGCAAAAGGGAAACAAGATAGGCGCTTTGCCGCTCCAAACCCGCTTATCGCCGCTCCAAAGCTTTTCTTTTCCGTCAACCGAAATCGACTGCAATTCCGCGCCCAAAGGGGATATTTCAACGCGGGTTTTGCCCGCGGTTATAACTACGTTTTCCATAAATAAAACCTGCTTTGTTTTTCAATAATTTTAGTTCTTAAGGCGCGTTTTGTCAATACGATTTACTTAAAACGCGCTTTATTTATAAAAATGGGTTGAAAAACATTTACAAAACTTAAAAAACAATGCTATAATAGTTGGCGAATCGTTCAGGGCGGTATGCTCCGCCTACGGAGGAATATTTATTATGAATATGAGAGAAATCGAACGCAAGTGGCAACAAAAATGGGAAAGCGAAAAATTAAACTGCTTCGACAGAAAAAACATCGATAAAAAGTATTACTGCTTAGAGATGTTTTCTTACCCTTCCGCCGCTAAACTACACGTAGGGCACTGGTATAACTACGGCCCCACCGACAGTTTTGCAAGGTATAAAAAAATGAAGGGGTATGAAATTTTTCAACCCATGGGATTCGACGCGTTCGGTCTCCCCGCGGAAAACTACGCGATAAAAACGGGCATTCACCCCGAAGACAGCACCCTTAAAAACATCGAAACGATGGAAAACACCCTTCGCGAAATGGGCGCGATGTTCGACTGGTCGTGCGAAGTTAAAACCTGCCTCCCCGACTACTACAAGTGGACGCAGTGGATGTTTTTGCAGCTTTATAAACACGGGCTTGCATACAGAAAGGAAGCGCCGGTAAACTGGTGCCCGAGCTGCCAGACCGTTCTTGCGAACGAACAGGTTATTCAGGGCGAGTGCGAAAGGTGCCACTCCGTCGTTATTCAGAAAGATTTAACGCAGTGGTTCTTTAAAATAACCGATTACGCCGAAGAACTTTTACAAAAACTCGACGAACTCGACTGGCCCGAAAAGACCAAAGCCATGCAGAGGAACTGGATCGGCAAGTCTATCGGCGGCGAAATTTTGTTCAAGTGCGAAAACGGTGAAGACGAGTTTAAAGTGTTCACCACCCGCGCCGACACGGCGTTCGGCGTTTCCTACGTCGTGCTTGCGCCCGAACACCCGCTGGTTAAAAAACTGACCACCAAAAAACAAGAAGCCGAAGTTTTAAAATACATCGAAGAAACGTCAAAAACGAAAGAAATTGAAAGACTTTCGACCGACCGCGAAAAGTCGGGCGTGTTTACGGGCGCATATTGCATCAACCCCGTAAACGGCAAAAAAGTGCCTATCTGGATAGCGGACTACGTTCTTTTATCTTACGGCACGGGCTGCGTAATGGGCGTGCCCGCGCACGATGAAAGAGACTTTGCTTTCGCAACCAAATACTCTCTCCCGATAACACGCGTCGTTAAAAGCGTGAACGGCGAAGACGATTCGCTCCCCTATCACGGCGACGGAATTTTGGTGAACAGCATAAATTACGACGGCATGACCTGTCAGGACGCGCGCAAGAAAATTCTTAACGATTTAAGCGGCAAAAACGCGGGCGGCTTTAAGACCAACTACCGCCTCCGCGACTGGCTCGTTTCCCGCCAAAGATATTGGGGCGCGCCTATCCCCGTGATACACTGCCCCGTTTGCGGCGCGGTGCCCGTCCCCGAAGAAGATTTGCCGGTTAAACTCCCCCACAACGTTGAGTTTAAGCCGGACGGAAAGTCGCCCCTTGCTAAGTGCGACGAATTCATGAACTGCAAGTGCCCTAAGTGCGGCGGCGACGCTAAGCGCGACCCCGACACGCTCGACACCTTCGTTTGCTCGAGCTGGTACTTTTTAAGATATCCCGACGCGCACAACGCAAAACAGCCTTTCTCGAAAGAAATAGTCGATAAAATGTTGCCCGTCGATAAATACGTGGGCGGCGCGGAACACGCGTGCATGCACCTTTTGTATGCCCGCTTCATGACGAAGGCTCTTCGCGATATGGGATATCTCGACTTTGACGAACCGTTCAAATCGCTCGTCCACCAAGGCGTTATTTTAGGCCCCGACGGATTCAGAATGAGCAAGACCCGCGGCAACGTCATATCTCCCGACGATTACGTTGAAACTTACGGTTCGGACGTGTTCAGAATGTACTTAATGTTCGGGTTCAGCTACACCGAAGGCGGCCCGTGGAACGACGGCGGCATTAAGTCGATTGCAAAATTCCTCGATAAAGTCGAAAAACTCGTGACGAGCGCAATCGAAGAAAAGCCTAATAAAGTAACCGCTTACGCCCACCCAGAAAAAGAACTCGACTACGCGCGCAACTACGCCATTAAGTGCATCGACCGCGACATGAACACCTTCTCGTTCAACACCGCGATAGCGCGCCTTATGGAATACGTGACCGCGCTTTCAAAATACGCGGCTATCCCGCACGAAAACAAGAACGTCGCGTTCTATAAAGAATGCGTAAACGACCTTATATTGTTGCTTGCGCCCTGCGCGCCCCACTTCGCCGAAGAACTGTGGTCCATGGCGGGCAACAAAAAGTCGGTCTTCTTAACCGCTTACCCCGTTTGCAACGAAAAAGCTCTCGTTAAAGACGAAGTTGAAATCGCCGTGCAGGTAAACAGCAAAATGAAGGCGAAAATGACCGTTCAAAGCGATTTAAGCGAAAAGGAAATAGAAGAAGCCGTTTTAGCAAACGACGCCGTAAAAGCCGCGGTAGCGGGCAAGGAAGTCAAGAAAGTTATAGTAATTAAAGGCAGACTTGTAAACGTCATCGTAGCGTAAACAAAATTTAATTTATAAAAACAGCCTCCGCTTTAAAGATTGAAAGCGGGGGCTGTTTATGTTAGGGTTTATATTCTTTGTAACGGTTTTAATCAATAATGCTTTTAATCCCGCACACGCCGAGCGACAGCAACACATACGCCAGAATTCCGCCGCCCACTATGCAAACGGGAACCCATGAAGAAAAAATCCAGAACGCAACGCCCCAAATAAGGAAAACGCTCGCTATCGGAATAAGCGCAGCTTTGCTATCATCAAAAAAATCAAGTAAGT
>CAKQMM010000158.1 GCA_934254755.1 uncultured Clostridia bacterium | reverse complement strand
ATGTATAGCATTGTCTACACAGTTATGCAGAGGATGAAAACAACCGAGCATAGCAGAATTTGCCGCGTTGACGATTGCGTCTGCGTTAAGCGCGGTAATATCGCCCTTAAAAAGCGAAACGCCACCCACGTATAAAAATTTATTCACGTCAACTATGCCGCGCTCGTTTTTTAGCCCGGTCAGATATTCGTCCTGCAAAGATAAAAACTCCGCGGAAACGGGCATAGGCGGGCGAATATTGCATAAAGCCCGAAAATAATCGGGCTTTTGCTCAACGCTGAGCGGCGGAACGCTTTCGCCGCGCTCGTCGCATAAAATTTTAATAAGTTTATCTAAGTATTTCATAAAAAACTCGGTTTAATTAAAGAACATATTTGCGGTCATTTCAAGATAGTTTTCGCCGCTATAACGGGGATACTTCGTATTGATTGCGTTTTTAAATTCTTCTGCGGTTTTTACTTCGCCCGCTATACTTTTTAAATCTTTGAGATAATTGATTTTCGTTTCCGCGTCCTTTAAGTCTTCGGGAGTATAATGCGAAGTAAGCACGAAAGTAACACCCTTTTCGATATAGCCTGAAAGTTCCGCAATCATTGCGTCCGCGTGAGCGGCGCCCGCGACGATAGAATGGCAATCGTGACCGAGCATGTGCGTGTAAACCGCGTTGATTTCGGGAATTTCTATCGTAAACGCGTCGTCGTTCGGGATAATTATAAACTTAATTCCGGCGATTACCGTTTCGCCTGCGGATAAAACGTCGGTAAAAACGTGTTTTTCGCTATCAAACGCCGCGCCGAAGGCTTTCGTAAAGTTATCTATCAACGCTTTGCCGCCGCCTTGATAACTATACTTTTTAGCAGATGCTGTCGCATACTTTTTAACGCCTTTTAAAAACGCTCCGCCCGCCGCGTGATAGGCAACGATTAAACCCTGAACGTTTAAATTTCCGACGTATTTTTCAAGCTCTGTTTCGTTATCGAAAAAACACGGCGATTCTATAACGACCGATTTACCGTCTTTTTCTAAAATAAAAACTTCGTCGCTTAACATATCGTTGGTTTTGTAAGCGTGCAGTTTAACCGCGCCGAAATCGTAAACGTTTACTTCGCCCTTGTTGAGTTTTACGGTTGAAAAATTGGTTTTGTTCATAATAATTCTCCTTTAATGCCGCGGGCGTTTCAGCATACGCTCAGCCCGCTTTCGTTTGCGCATACAATTTATCACGGCAAAAACAAAAACGCAATAACGTTACTTTTCTATTACCCGATAATAAATTTGTAACTAAGTTCGATTTTTAAACTATTGACTATTTACCGCAATTTAGATATAATGTTTGTAAAAGTAAAGGAGAAATTTTATGCTGACGAAAGACGAACTCCCTGAATGTCCGGTTGCAACCACCGTTCAACTTATCGGAAACAAGTGGAAACTTTTAATTTTGAGAAATTTAATGGACAAACGCCAGCGGTTTACCGATTTTTTAAAGACTATCCCCGGCATCAGCAAAAAGGTGTTGACCGATAATTTGCGCGCGCTTGAAAGCGACGGAATTATTGATCGTGAAGTTTTTGCGGAAGTCCCGCCCCGCGTAGAATATTTTTTAACAGACCTTGGCAAAACTTTAAAACCCATACTTGATGCAATGCGCGAGTGGGGAACCGATTATAAAGCAAACTTAACATATTAGAAAATCGCACCCGTTTTGCGGGTGCGATTTTAAACCACTTATATATTTTTACGTAGATAGAGTACTAAACCGACAAGTTTTACGCATTAACTGCTATGCGTTTTTTAAAAACGCGATTGCTTTACTTCTATCTTCCGCTTTAAATACGTACGAGCCCGCGACCAACACGTCAACCCCCGCGCTAACCGCCGCGGCGGCTGTTTTTTCGTTAATTCCGCCGTCGATTTCGATTTCTATTTCACGGTTTTCCGCTTTAATCATTTCTTTAACGGCTTTAACCTTATCTAAACTCGACTCTATAAACGCCTGTCCGCCAAACCCCGGCTCAACGCTCATTATAAGCACCATATCTACGTACGGGATGAGCGGTTTTAACAAGTTTACCTCAGTTTTTGGTTTTATGGAAACTGCGCATTTAATTCCGTGCGCCCGTATCGCTTTAAGAACTTCTATAATCGGCTTTTTAACCGCTTCGAGATGCACCGTTATTATGTCCGCGCCGCTGCCTACGAACCTGTCGATATACCTTTCGGGCTCGTCAATCATAAGGTGAACGTCGAAAACCACGGAAGTAAGTTTACGAAGGTCTTTTATCATTTTAAAGCCGAAGGTTATGTTATCGACGAATTTACCGTCCATAACGTCAAGGTGGATATAATCTGCCCCCGCTTCGACGATATTTTTAACTTCTTCGCCCATTTTAGAAAAATCTGCCGATAAAATCGACGGCGCAACTTTTGCCATATTTACTCCTTTAATTTTTACTTCGCTTTAAACGCCCGCCTTAGTTTTCAGCGTGAACGCGTTAATCGTCGCTTTTAATATAATCGCGGCGGAGTTGTCCGCACGCCCCGTCTATATCCGCGCCGTTAAGCCTTCTTACCGTTGCGGACAAGCCGTTTTTAGTTAAATAATCGCAAAAAGCGTAGGCGCGCTTATCGCTTATGCCTTTTAAATTCTTTTCTTTAACTTCGTTCAGCCTTATAAGGTTTACGTGGCACGGACGGTGGCGCAAAATTTTAATTAAATCGTCGGCGGAAGAAAAATCGTCGTTCACGCCCGAAATTAAGGAATATTCAAAAATGTATCTTCTGCCGGTTTTATTGAAATAATAGTCGAGCGCGGCTAAAATGTCCGATATTTTGTAAGCTTTTGCTATCGGCATAATGGTTTTGCGCTTTTCGTCGGTCGCGGCGTGAAGAGATACGGTCATGTTTACGGGCAAATTTTCGTCCGCAAATTTTATGATTTTATCCGCCAAACCGCAGGTTGATAAACTGACGTTTCTTAAACTTACGTTCAAGCCGTTTTTATCGCTTAAAAGGCGCAAAAATTTAACCGTTTCGTCGTAATTGTCGAGCGGTTCTCCGCTACCCATTAAAACTAAATTGGTAACGGCGCGCTTTAAAATATTGCCGCCGTTAAGCCTATTTACCGCGGCGACGGTAGAAAGCATTTCGCCCGCCGATAAGTTGCGGACAAGCCCTCCTATCCCCGAAGCACAAAAGGCGCAACCCATTCTGCACCCGACCTGCGTTGATAAACATTCGGTATTGCCGTAGTCGTTTTTCATATAAACGCCTTCGACGATATTGCCGTCGCTAAGCTTAAACAGGTATTTTTCGGTTCCGTCTTTCGACACCAGCCGTTTTATGATTTCAACGGGCGCGTCAACGAAATCTTCGAGCAACTTTTCGCGGAAAGTTTTACTTAGTTCCGTCATCTCGCTTACTTTTTGCCCGTTGCTTACCGCGCGGAAAATCTGCCCCGCGCGATAGGGCTTTTCGCCGTACTTTTCAACAAGCGTTTTTAATTCGTCAACGGATAAATCGCTTAAAATTCTCACTGTTCACCTTTAGTTTTTTTGAGTTTGCAAAAATAAAACCCCGCGTTTAACGATAAATGCGGCAAAAACTGCATGCCGTACGCGGTTTTGATATGCCTTAAAGGACTATCGCAAGTTTCGACGGCGAAATCGGGGTTTTTACGCAAAAAATCTTTTATTATATCGTCGTTTTCGCTTTTGAACACCGAGCAAGTCGAATAACACAGATATCCGCCCGTTTTTACGTAATTTTTCACCGTATCAAGTATTTTTGCCTGTGTTTTATTGAGTTCAAAAATATTTTCTTCCGTGCGGTGAAGCTTAATATCCGGGTTATCTTTAACGACGCCGTAACCGCTGCACGGTACGTCCGCCAAAACGCAGTCGAACGAATTTACAAAGTCGGGAT
>CAKQMM010000157.1 GCA_934254755.1 uncultured Clostridia bacterium | reverse complement strand
TCCACGCCGCCCTTAAAAGCGCTGAACGAAACGAATTTAAAGCGGTTGGCGTTAGTGCCGTCAACGTTATCGAGAAGAATTAAACTTTCGCGGTTGTTAGCCATGCCCTCGGTCGAATACGGCATGCGCGCTTTCATATAGTCGTCCAGCGCGCCGCCCACCCTGTCGCATTTAAGCGGGTTTATGCCGTAAATATCGTAATTATCGTAATCCGATATCCGCGCGCCGTAATACTGAATGGCAACGTCGTGATATTCGACGTCTTTATGATAAGCGTAAAAAGCGTTTTTCCACTTTTCGGCTTTGAACAAAAGCGTCGTTGACTGCGTGTCTATTTTAGCGTAGGGGTAATTGATTTTAATCATAATATCTCCTGTCGTAAATATTCTTTCGGCGAAACGCCGTAACTATCTTTAAACGCGCGGTAAAAAGTCTGCAAGGAATTGAACCCGCTGTCGAGCGCGACGACCGTCAACGAAACGCCGGGCGTTTCGCGCGCCGTTTTTATAAAATGTTTAAGACGCAAATTGTTGACGTACTCCGTGACGCTCGTATTAAAGTTTTTGTTAAAAGCAGTTGATAAATAACACTTATTGTAGTTAAACTTTTCGGCAACGCCGTCAAGGGTGATTTTTTCGGTGTAATGCTCGTTTAAGTAAGTAAGCACGGGCTTTAAACCTTCCGCACCCTTGTTTTTTGTCATTTTGAGATTTGTGCGGCTTAAAATTTTGCCCAAAAAAACATAAATAAGCCCTTGCGCGTACACTTCGTTTTCGTCATCGGAGGACGCGATTTTATCTATCAGATCCTTAAGCGAACCGTCGTCGTCCGAAAAGACGACCGTTTCAAGCGCGCGCCCCCGCTTAAAAGAGGTAAACGCGGCGAGATATTTTTCGGGAATAATAAGGGTTATATACCTGCCGCACTCTATTATAGAGTGCACTTCGCCCGAATCGAAAAAAACAAGGCTGTTTTTTTCAGCCGAACACACTTTGCCGCCTACCGACGTAACCGTCACGCCCGAAAGCGTGTAGGCAATCTCTATCCCGCTATGAAAATGGGCGGGAAAATTTTCGGTCGCGTTAAAGCAGGTGATTTTTTTATCGTTATCTCTTTGTTCAAAAAAAGGTTTCATAAAAATTTATATCAAAATGTAACTTCAAGTAAATTATAAATCTAATTTTACGTTTTTGCAACACTTATTTATAAATTTTTCCGTTTTATTTATTTTAAGCCCCGATAAAAACGATAATTAAGCACCGTTATTTTTTGATAAATTTTAAAAACATATAAATATATGAGAATAAAAACGAAATATAAACGAAGAAGATTTGAAAAAACCGTTATACAATAATGGTATGAAGCGCAAAAACATATAAAGCGCGCCGCCCCGATATAACGGGGAAGAGATATTAAGGAGAAATTATGTTTAAATTAAGCGACTTTACCTTAGACGAAAAGTTAAAAATGCTTATCGGCAAAAACGTATGGGAAGTTGAAACGAGCGGCAAAGCGCCGAAGTTCGAGATGCACGACGGGCCCAACGGCTGCAAGTGCTTTGAGAATAACAACGACTGGACGAGCAAAATCATTCCCACCCACTGCTACCCCGCGCTGTCGGTTATATCCAACAGCTGGGACGAGGACGCGGCGTTTTTTGACGGCGAAGGCATCGCGATGGACTGCGTTGACAACCACACCGAAATGTTGCTTGCCCCCGGCGTAAACATTAAAAGAAGCCTTGCATGCGGAAGAAACTTCGAATATTTTTCGGAAGACCCCTATTTAGCGGGCAAAATGGCTAAAAAATTCATTGAGGGTTTGCAGAGTAAAGGCGTCGGCGCGTGCATAAAGCACTATGCGCTCAATAACAGCGAATACGACCGCTTGAACGTTTCCGCAAACGCAGACGAAAGAACGATGCACGATATATATTTAAGGAACTTTAAAATCGCTCTCGAAGCAAAACCGTGGGCGGTTATGTGCAGTTACAACCGCATTAACGGCGTTTACGCAAGCGAAAACAAAGACCTTTTAGACGAAAAACTTCGTAAAGAAATGAATTACGACGGCGTTATTATGTCAGACTGGGGCGCGGTTTTCAATCGCGCGAAAAGCTTGAAGGCGACGCTTGACCTTCAGATGCCTTACGAGGAACACGCATTTTCGCAACTTAAAAAAGCGTATGAAGCGGGCTTTATAACCGACGCTGAAATAGACGCGTCCTGCGACAGAATTTTAAAGATGATTGAAAAGGCTGTTGACGCAAAACCGCTCCGCACCGCACCACTCACGCACGACGAGCGTTACGCGCGCTGCGTAAGTTTAGCCGAAGGCGGTATGGTTCTGCTTAAAAACGACGGTATTTTGCCCCTTAAACCCGTTAAAAAACTCGGCGTTATCGGTACGTTTGCAAAATTCCCGGCGTACTCGGGCGGCGGCTCTGCGAACGTTTTCAGTAAATACCCCCCCAAGCCCCTTTACGACGAGTTTAAAAAAGTTTACCCCGAAACGGAAGTCGTATTCGAAGGCGTTTTCCACGACGACGGCAAGCGCGAAATCATCAACAACCTTGCTAAAATCAACAAAGCGCAAAGGCTTGCGTATGATTCCGACGCGGTTATAATGACCGTCGGCACGGGCGAATTTGAAGAATCGGAAGCGCGCGACAGGTTCACCATTAAACTGCGCCCGCAATTTATATCGGTCGTAAACGCCGTTGCAAAATATAACCAAAACGTAATTTTAGTAGTTGAAGCAAGCTCGGCGGTAGATTTAACGGAAGTTGAAGACTCGGTTGCGGCAATACTTTTCACCGGCTTTGCGGGCGACGGCATGAACGAAGCGATAGCAAATATCATTTCGGGAAAAACGAACCCGTCGGGTAAACTTACCGAAACCTTCCCATACGAAATCGAAGACTGCTACGTCACCCCCGACCTCGAAAATTATTATTACGACGATTATACCGACGGCGTATTCGTCGGATACAGGCACTTCGATAAATACAATCTGCCCGTCCGCTATGAATTCGGCTACGGTTTAAGCTACTCCGAATTCGAGTATTCTAACCTCGATATTAAAAAATCGGGCGAAGACTATATCGTTTCTTACGACGTTAAAAACGTATCGAAAGTCGACGGTAAAGAAGTCTCACAGGTTTATATAAAAGACGTGTTCTCCCTCCTCCCCCGCCCCGAAAAGGAACTTGCGGCGTTCAGTAAAGACCTTATTAAAGCCGGCGAAACGAAACGCGTAAGCGTTAAAATAGAAAAATCGTCGCTCGAATATTACCTCCCGCCGATTAAAGACTACTATCTTGAAAGCGGCGACTTCGAGGTGTACGTAGGCGGCTCGTCAAGGAACTTACCGCTTAAAGGTAAAATTGCCGTCGAAATGCCCCCGTATACGCAGTTCACCCCGACCAACGAAATAGATGACTAAACGCTTTTATAATTTTGGTAAACGAAAACCGCCCGATTTCAGGGCGGTTTTTATATACTATAAGCACTGAAAAACGCCGATTTATTCGGCGTTTTAGTTTTTACGTTTTAATATTGCGTTTTTTTAAAAAGGGATATAACAATTTTTTAAGTATGCGGCGGTTTGCGTAAAACGCTTTATAAAATTTATACTTGCGGCTTTTTTGTAAATCAACGTAAACTTCGCCGCGAAAATACCCCTTCAATACGCCGAGGCACATATCCTCGGTAACGCCGTATTCGAGCGCGAAATGGTTATCTCCGCAAAAAACCAAACCCTTTTTGCCCGTTTTAACCAAGCGGTGCAAAACGTAAGCATCGTTTTTGCGTTTATATAAGACGACGTCGCCCCTCTTGAACTTGCCGTTAAACGCTTCGATAACCGCCCTGTCAGTGCGAGAATCGAGCATAGGCATCATACTGGTGCCTTTTACGGGGGTTACTATAAACC
>CAKQMM010000156.1 GCA_934254755.1 uncultured Clostridia bacterium | reverse complement strand
ACGAAAGTTTGACTATGGGCGGCAAATTCATCGCGATAGGAAAGACAAAATTTTTTAAAGAGCTTAATTTTACGCTTACGGTTAAAGAGTTTAAATTCGACGGTTATATGATAAAAAGCGTCGGCGAAAGTTACGTTATCGAGGGCGCGGGCGGAATGGGCGTGCTGTTCGGCTGTTACGGGCTTATGGAACGGCTTGCAAACTATAAATATATCGCCGAAGACGAGATTTTTATTGAAAATTCGGCTTTCGCAAAACAACTCGACGTAAAAGCTTCCCCGTCGTTTTACGGGCGCAACGCGTACAGCTACGACACGCTTAAAGACTATAAATACGCACTCAGAATAAAAACAAACGGCGAGTGTTTTTCGGCGGGCGGGTTTTCGGATTATTCGACGCCGTGGTCGAGTTTAAACGACCAGTCGCTTACCACGCAGATTTTAAATTATAAAAAGTATAAGCCGCTGCACCCCGACTGGTTTTATATAAAAGCGGGTTGCGAAAGTTTTGCGCCGCCCGCGTGTTATCCGCAACTTTGCTACTCTAAGGCGCTTTACGACGATAAAAAGGGCGGAATGTTCGATACGCTTATAAGTAACCTTATAAACGATTATATTATCCCCGAAAAAACAAAGTCGTTTTTTATGCTCGGCATGAGCGATAACTTCTATTTTTGCGATTGCGAAAATTGTAAAAAAGAAGTCGTTAAGTACACAAAAAGCGGGCTTTCGATGCGGTTTGTGAATAAGGTTGCGGACGCGGTTGAAAAATGGCGGCAACAAAACGCGCCCGAAAGGCAAATTTATCTTATAAGTTTTGCCTACCTTTCCGTTTTCGACGCGCCCGTTATAGTAAGCGGCGATAAAATTACGCCGATAGATAATAGCGTCGTTGCGAAGAAGAACGTTATAATTCAGTACGCGCCGATAGACGCGAATTATATGTATCCGCTTATGGATAAAACGCACAATAAAACGGCGTATGAAGCGATAACGGGGTGGCACGCTGTCGCCGAAAATCTGGCGGTGTGGGACTATCGGCAAGACTTTGCTTCCCACGCGTTTTTGTTCCCCGCGTTCACCGTTGCCGAAGAAAATTTAAAGACTTATAAAGATTTCGGGTTTATGGATATATTCAATCAGGCGCAAAGGTTCTGCAAAAATTCGCCGCTTATTTACGTCGATAATTACGCGCGCTCAAACGTTTTGTGGAACGCGGACTTGTCTTACTCCGATTTGTTTGAAGAAGGGCTTGCGCTATACTATAAAGAAGCCGCGCCCGCGGTAAAAAAGTATATTGAAAAAACGATAGCTTTATATAAAAAAATGGAAGCGCGCGGGTATAACGGCAAGTGCCACTTTAACGCTTTGAGAAAGGGCGAACTTTATACGCTCGGTGAACTTAGCGATATTTTAAGCGAACTTGAAAACGGCTTTGTTCTCGCCGAAAAAAACGCGCTTTATAGTGAGGTTTTAAAGGACAGAATAAAGGTTTTGACTATAGGCGTAAAATTTGCGATGGCGTATAATTTTTACGGTGAACTCGGGCGCGAAAAGGCGAAAGAAATATTAAACGATTTAAAAATTATCTGCTTAAAGACGGGCTTTAACCAGTTTGCGACGAGAACGCGCGTAGAAACGATTTTTAAAGAAATAGAATTAAAAATTTAAGTGAATAAGCACGGTGTAATCATATTTTGCTCCTTGACAAAATATAGTTTTATGGTAAAATATTTGCATAGGGTTTAACCCGTGTTTAAGTTTAGGAGGAATTTTATTATGGCAGGTAAAAAAGACTACTTCGGGCTGTCTACGCTTGTAAGTTTAATTCTTGCGATCATCCCCGTAACCGCGTGGATATGCGGTATTATCGTAAGGCTTCAGTAAGGCAAAATCGTCGCGGCGATCATCAGGGTTTTAGGCGGATGGCTCATCTGGCTTTTAGACTTGGTGTTCATGATTAAAGACGGTAAAATTTGCAGATTGCTTAATTGCTAAAAACTAAAAAACGCCTTGCGCTAAATGGTGCAGGGCGTTTTTGTTGTGTTAGGGAAAATATTTCCCCTAAAAATACTTTCCCGATAATCTCATATCAAAGGCTCTAATTCTTTTTTTGAAGAGAGCGAGTTTTTAACGGTCAATAAACTTTCAAACAAACTTTCGTTATAGATAAACCGCGGCTCGAATTTAAGCGCATTGAATACAAGTTGCATAATAACGCCGTACCCGAAAATATACACCGCCGTGCCGAAGCCGACTTTCGCGCCGAGAAGCACGCCTAATAACAAAACGACCACGTTTATTATTATATTAACGAGCCCGATTTTAAGTTTTTTAAGTTTTTTGCCGACCCCGACCAAAAACAAATCTCTCGGTCCGCACGAAAGCCCTTGCCCGATATAAATATACATTCCGATAATTTCTACAGTCATACCTAAAACTAATAGAACGTAGCCGCGTACCGCGGTCAAAACGGGGCTTGAAAATACGGGCAGATAAAAATATTTTTCGTAGAACCCGTATAAAACGCCGTATAAAATAGCGTCTAAAACGGTGCCTATACCGATATTTTCCTTTAAAAAAACGTCCGCCATAATAATTGCGACGCTCGATAAAATCGAAACGGTGCCGTAAGGTATGTTGAACTTGCCGGATATGCCTACGTTAAGCGTCTGCCACGAGCCGACGCCCACGCCCCCTTGAACCATAAAAAATTCGCCGAGAGCGGCGTAAACGAGCCCGTATGCCGTTAAAAGCGTTCGTATAATTAAGTTTTTCATCTTCGTGTTCGCTTTCATAACGCCGCGCCTCGTATAACCGTTTAACTAATTCCCGTATATTTTAGCGTTTTAATTGACTTTTGGGAATCGCCGTTTTATAATATGGGTGTGAAAATTATTCACAGGGTAAACAATGGAAACTATTAAACTCAAAGCAATTTTAAAATCGATGGAACTCGGCAGTCTTAAAAAAGCGGCAGAAGCGATGGGATACACCCCTTCCGCGTTTTCGCATACGGTGACTGCGGTTGAGGCGGAGCTTGGCGTAAAAATTTTCAACCGCGGGTTCAACGGAATTGCTTTGACGGAAGAGGGCAAAATTTTGCTCCCCGCGATAAAAGACGCGGTGCGCGGGATAGATAAACTTTATTCGGCGGCGGCAAACCTTGAAAAAACGGGCGAAAATATAGTCAATATAGGCGCTTTTAACAGTATTGCAAAAAACATTTTGCCGGAAATTGTCGCGGCGTTTAAGATAAGATATCCCGAATACGGCGTAAACGTTTTGGTGGGGGACGATTTGCTGAACGACCTATCGACCGAAAAAATCGACTTGTTTTTCGGCGAAGAAGCAATTAAGGGAAGTTACGAATTTATCCCCATAAAACTCGACCCGTACGTTGCGGTTTTCCCCAAAAACGCCAACGTGAAAGGAAGAACGGTTAAAAAGGAAAGTTTATACGAATATCCGTCCATAATAACGACCGACGGGGTGTACGCGACTTATTTCGATAAACCGCTTAAAAACGGAACGGTTATTACGTCTGACGACTACACTTCGGTTCTGTCTATGGTGGAAAAGGGAGTCGGCTATGCGCTTATACCGCAGATATCGTTAAGCGGCAAAAGCAAAAGGTTTTTAACCCTTAAACTCGACCCGCCCGTTATGCGTACGCTCGGCGTTATTTACGACAAGCGCGCGGTAAAAAAGGCGGCGGCGGAAAAATTCGTCGCCTTCGTGAAAAAAATGTCCGTTTAACGTTTCGGCTCGGGTTGACAACGCAACGGAAAAGACGATATAATTAAAATTAAGTAAAAGGAGAGAGGTTCGATGAATCTTACTAAAACCAAAAAAATCATAATAGCGATAGTTGCGGTTTTGGTGGCGGCGGCTTTAACCGTAACCGTGCTTATAACTACGGGCGTCGCGGTCGAACCCGAAAACAAACTGTTC
>CAKQMM010000155.1 GCA_934254755.1 uncultured Clostridia bacterium | reverse complement strand
GTCTGATACCCATGTGTCTTACCTTACCTGCTTTACCGATTCTTACGATTTCGTGATCAAGGTTGCCTATCTGACCGACGGTAGCTTTGCACTTAACCAAAATCAAACGCATTTCGCCGCTGGGCATTTTAACCTGCGCGTACTTGCCGTCTTTAGCCATAAGCTGTGCAGCCATGCCTGCGGCTCTTGCAAGTTGTCCGCCCTTGCCGGGTTGAAGTTCGATGTTGTGAATCATCGTACCGACGGGGATGTTTTCGATAGTAAGAGCGTTGCCCGGTTTGATATCCGCGCCTTCGCCGCTTAAAACCTTATCGCCGACGTTCAAGCCGATAGGTGCGATGATATATCTCTTTTCGCCGTCTGCGTACTGTAAAAGAGCGATGTTTGCGGTTCTGTTCGGATCGTATTCGATAGTTTTTACTATCGCTTCGATACCGTCTTTATTTCTCTTGAAGTCGATTATACGATATTTTCTTCTGTTGCCGCCGCCGTGATGTCTTACGGTAATTTTACCTTGCGCATTACGTCCCGCGGTATGTCTCTGGTCTTCTAAAAGGGATCTTTCCGGCGTGGTGCAGGTTATCTCTTCAAAAGTGCTGACCGACATAAAGCGACGCGCGGAAGAAGTAGGTTTATATCTTTTGATACCCATTTATTCTATCCTCCCATTAAGACAACGAATCGAAGAACTCGATGCTCTTGCTGTCGTTTTTAAGCTGTACGATTGCCTTTTTGAACGCGGGGGTGTAGCCTTCGCTTCTGCCCATGCGTTTAAGCTTGCCGCGGCAATTTACTGTGTTGACGGAATCGACTTTAACGCCGAAAAGTTTTTCGATCGCAAGTTTAATTTCCGTTTTGTTCGACGATTTAGCGACGATGAAAACGTATTTCTTGTTCGCTATATCCTGATAACTTTTTTCGGTTAACAGAGGTTTAATAATTATATCTCTTTCTTTCATTCTCCGTAAACCTCCTCTAATTTCTGTACAGCGCCCTGAGCTATAACCACAACCGCGTTCTTAACGACGTCGTAAGTGTTGATCTGGTCAACCGAAATCGTTTCGACTTTGGGAAGGTTGTTAGCCGCTCTTATAACGAGCGCGTCGTTGTCGTTCAAAACAACCAAAACGGTTTTATCGAACTTGAACGCGTCTACGAACGCTTTGAATTCTTTGGTCTTACCGTCTTTAACGGCGATGTTGTCAACCACGAACAATTCGTTGTCGGCAATCTTTTTGGATAACGCGCTGAAAAGAGCAACTCTTTTTGCGGTTATGTTCATTTTCTTCGAGAAATCTCTCGACTTGGGCGCGAATACCACGCCGCCTTTTATCCACTGCGGAGCTCTGGTAGAACCCTGACGCGCGCTACCGGTACCTTTCTGTCTGTAAGGTTTCTTACCGCCGCCGCGAACTTCGCTTCTCGTTAAAGTGCTCTTCGTGCCTTGGCGAGCGTTGCAAAGTCTGGTTACGACCGCTTGATGGATAAGTGCTTCGTTATAGTCGAGTGCGAAAATTTCGCTAAGTTCCATGGAGCCTACTTCTTTGGCTGCCATATCGTAAACTTTAATGCTTGGCATAACTTCTGCTCTCCTTATGCTTTAACGCTGTCGGAAACGGTAACGATTCCGCCAACGGGTCCCGGTATTGCGCCTTTGATAAGAAGCGCGTTTCTTGCCGTATCGACTTTTACGACTTCAAGGTTTTGAACGGTTACTCTTTCGTGACCGTACTGACCGGGCATGTGTTTATTTTTAAATACTCTCGACGGCGAGCTGTTTGCACCCATAGAACCGACTTCTCTGTGAACGGGGCCTACGCCGTGCGTCATTTTAAGTCTTTGCTGATTCCATCTTTTGATTACGCCCGAAAAACCGTGACCTTTCGTCGTGCCGACCACGTCGACCTTATCGCCTGCGGCGAAGGTATCAACCGTAACGGTCTTGCCGATTTCGTAAGCGGCAACGTCCTGAAGTCTGAATTCTTTCAAAACTTTCTGAGGAGCGACGCCTGCTTTTTTGAACTGTCCGAGTTCGGGTTTGTTCAAATCGCCTTCTTTAACTTCGTCAAATCCGAGTTTAACCGCTTGATAACCGTCTTTTTCAACCGTTTTAAGTTGAACGACCGGGCACGGACCCGCTTCGACTACGGTGACGGGGATTACTTTTCCGTCTGCGGAAAAGACCTGCGTCATGCCTAATTTTCTTCCAATGATTGCTTTATTCATTGATAAAGTTCACCTCCAAATAATTTACAAATTGATTAAACCGCTTTTTGCAGTTTGATTTTAAAGTTTGATTTTTACGTCTACGCCTGCGGGTAAATGTATGCTGTCAAGTATTTTAGCATTGGACGAATAGATGTCGATAAGTCTTTTGTGGGTTCTTATCTCGAACTGTTCGCGCGCGTCTTTATACTTGTGGGGAGAGCGAAGAATGGTTACTATTTCCTTTTCCGTGGGAAGGGGAATAGGTCCGCTTATCTTTGCGCCCGCTTTTTTCATCGTTTCGACAATTCTTTCAGTTGCCTGGTCAACCATTTTGTGGTCGTAAGCGGCAAGTTTGATTCTGATTTTTTGTCCAGCCATTTGTTTTAGTTCCTCCGTTTTTATACTAACTGTTAAATGTAGTCAACATCGCCGTGTGTGTCGCACGCTTAGAATAAAAAAAATCATTCGCTGCCGTGTTGTTCTGCGAATGACGTTCTTACCCCATACAATGCGGTTAGTCGCAAGGGTTAAACCCTCACATTTGTCAATGAAAATTATCTTCCTTTATATAAAAGCGAGTTCCGGAATCGCTTTTATGGGGATTAAGTAACTTTTCATCTCAACCCATATTTAACACAGCCTTAATATAATATTATATATTTCGGATAATGTCAAACGTTTTTAAAGGGTTTTTAAAAAATTTTAACTTTTAAAAACGACGTTTTAAATAAAATTAAAGTTGCATTTTTTCGCCGCTTGTGTTACAATTTTTGAAAAGGAGAATATTATGTCAACAGACGGAAGCCACCCCCGAGAACGCGGGGCTGAAAACTTAATAACCCATCGTTCGGTCGCTTTCGAGGCGGAATATCCGCCGTATATTCGCGCGTGCGCGCGTCTATATATAATATAGCGATTTTTTGAATTGTCTTTCCGATTGCGCCCGAACAATACCCGGGCGTTTTTTACGCCCTTAAAAAGGAGCAATATGGAAGAAAACAAAAACGATTTCTCTCCCGACACCCAGACGGAAGAATACGTACCCGAAAAAAAAGACTACGAAGCCGAGCTTCTCGAAATTATCCGCAGCGGAAAAAAAGACAGCGAGATAAAAGAGCTTATCGCCGATTATCACGACAACGATATCGCCGACGTTATCCCCAAGCTTACCCCGCAGGAACGTAAAAGATTATACCGCATTTTAGGTAACGACGCCGTTTCCGACGTCTTCGCTTACCTTGACGACGTTGAAGATTACATCGCCGAACTCGATAACGAAAAGGCGGCGGATATAATCGAGTCGATGGACGCGGACGACGCGCTCGACGTTCTCGAAGAGCTGCCGAAGGAACAAAAAGAACAGATATTTAACCTCCTCGACAGCGACGCGAAAGAAGATATTAAACTTATCGACTCGTACGACGACGATATGATCGGTAGCCGCATGACGACGAACTTCGTCGCCATAAAGCGGACTTTCACCGTCAAGCAGGCGATGCGCAGCGTTATTTCGCAAGCCGCCGAAAACGATAACATTACGACTATTTACGTCGTGAACGACGACGAAACGTTTTACGGCGTTATAGAGCTGAGGGAACTCGTTATCGCAAGGGACTCTACCCCGCTCGAAGATATTATATCGACTAATTACCCCTACGTTTACGCCAACGAAAAAATCGGCGACTGTATAACCGAACTTAAAGACTATAACGAAGACTCCATACCCGTCCTCGACGCGCACAATAAGC
>CAKQMM010000154.1 GCA_934254755.1 uncultured Clostridia bacterium | reverse complement strand
CTAAAACAGTTATTTTCATTTAACCACCCTTTAATTTAGCTTTAACGACTTAAAAAATCGCAAAGCGAAAGTTTACGCCGAATTAAATATCACTGTATATACCGAGAAGTATTATTCCCGCAATAGTTGCGCATATCGCTACGTAATGAAGCGCGCTCAATTTTTCTTTTACGAATATTCTGCTCCACAAAACCGACAACACGCAGTACGCCGATATCATCGGAAGCCCCGCGACGAAGTCGGAAAACATAACCGCCATATAAAATATTTGCCCGACCGTTTCGCACGCGCCGCCGATTAAAAGATATTTGTTGAAAGCAAATTCGCATTTGCCGTCGGTATTTTCAACCACGAAAAAGCTTTGCTTCTTTATAAATTTAACGTAAACGAAAGCGAAAATCGCAAAACAAAGCGACGTAAACTCGAACGCGGTGTTAGAAGCATAGTCAGATAAACCAAACAATTTATTAACCGCAATATACTTATCGCCGACCGTGCCGAGCGCGTCCACTATTAAATATATGACGGGAATCAAAATCGCAATAAAACTTTTAGTGTACTTGAATTGCGATTTTTCCTGACGCAAAAGCCTTGCTTCGTCGTTTTGGAAATATTCGATTACGCCTAAGCCGATTATGCCGAGAGAGATTAACACGACGCCTACTATCGTGGGTGCGTCTAAACTCGCCCAACCTAAAATAACGCATATAACGAGTGCTAAACTCCCGGACGAGTTACATATAGGGCTGGACACGGAAAGTTCGATGTACCTAAGCCCCGCATACCCTACGACCATTGCCGACAAGTATATTGCCGCAACGGGCGCGTAATGCAAAAAGTCGATAGGTTTAAAGTCGGTATAAAACAAACTCAAAACAATGTCGGGTGCGGTTTCGGGGTCGATAAAAAGACCGCCTATTATAGTTATGACGGCGTGAAGCCCCATAACTACGCCCACCATAAAGATAACTTTCCAATGGCTGTATTTATCGTTCTGAACGGTGCCGAGTTTTGAAAACAAGTCGGACCCGCTCCAAGCTACAAGCGCAAAAAGCGCGAAAATAAAATATTTAAACATTTGTAAAAATAGGTAAAATCAATAAGTTTTTTAAAATAAAATAATTCTAAAATTTTAGTATTATAAGTGCATTTTTGTTAATTTTTCAATTAAATTAAACCGTCTTGCTTCATCTCTTCCAAAGCGCGCAAAATGCCGAGTTTTGCGTGGTAAAAAGTAAGCCCGCCCTGAAAGTAAACGGCGTAAGGTTCGCGTATCGGTCCGTCCGCAGAAAGCTCTATCGACGAGCCTTGAACGAATGCGCCCGCAGCCATTATGACCTGACTTTCATACCCCGGCATATCGCCGGGAACGGGGGTGACGTAACTATCGACGGGCGCCGCCGATTGTATACCTTTACAAAACGCAACCATAGCCTTTTCGCTTTTAAGTTCAACCGCCTGAATGATATCGTATCTTTCGTCCGACCCTTTCGGAACGGTTTTATAACCAAATTTTTCAAAGCAGTTCGCAGCGAAAATCGCGCCTTTAAGCGCGCCCGCGGTAACGGTGGGGGCTAAAAACAAGCCTTGATAAAAGCGCGGCAAAACACCTATCGTCGCGCCGACCTCTTGGCCGAGCCCGGGAGCCGACAGCCTGTACGCGCACCTATCAATTAAATCTTTGCGCCCTGCAATATAACCGCCGACGGGTGCTAAGCCGCCGCCGGGGTTTTTAATAAGCGAGCCGACGGTCATATCCGCGCCGACGTCGCTCGGCTCTATCGTTTCGACGAATTCGCCGTAGCAGTTATCGACCATAACTATAACGTCGGGCTTAATGCTTTTAACGAACTTAATCGCCTCGCCGATTTGCTCGACCGAAAAAGTCGGACGGGTTTTGTAACCTTTCGAGCGCTGAATTTCAATGAGTTTGGTTTTAGCGTTTATCGCCTTTTTAATATTTTCAAAATCAAATTCGCCGTCTGCGTTAAGTTCGACCTCGCTATAAGTTACGCCGTATTCTTTAAGCGAACAAGCGGCGTCGCGTATGCCGATAACTTCTTCAAGCGTATCGTAAGGTCTGCCGTTTATCGAAAGCATTTCGTCGCCGGGAAGTAAATTTGCCGAAAGCGCGACGGCAAGCGCGTGCGTGCCGCAGGTTATTTGCGGGCGAACGAGAGCCGCTTCGGTATGGAACACGTCGGCGTAAACGCGCTCTAACTTATCCCTACCGATATCGTCGTACCCATACCCCGTAGATGACTGCATACAAGCCGCGTCCACTCTGTTTTTTTGCATCGCAAGCAAAACTTTGTTCTGGTTATATTCGGCAATTTTATCTATTGCAATAAAGCGCGGTTCCAAATCTTTCAAAACCGCTTCACCGAGAGCGTAAACTTCTTCGCTCACGTTTAAATCTTTATAAATACTTTTTAACTGTAAGTCTTTCATAATTTAAGCCAAATTTAATAATTACTCATATTGCCGACGAATACGCCGCAATTCTACGCATATAGTATACAAAAATTCGCCGTAGTAGTCAACACAATGCGATAAGAAAAACAGGCGCAAAAAAATAAAGCCGTTCAGGCTTTATTTTTTATTTCAGTCGCAGCTCGCTTTTTTAGCCGCCGATTTTAGTTGCCGCCGATTTTCTTTTTAAACACGGCTTTTAACACCGTGCGAATAATTAGCGGAGGTTTAAAACAAAAAATCTTCATACAACTACCCCGTCAACACATTATATGATACGGCTTGCGAATTATGTTATTTTTTGTCGAATTATAACAGCCGCGCCGCTTTACGCCGAAAATTTATTTAATTAAATCGCTCAGAACTTCAAAAATATCGCGCTCGATAATTAAAAACCTTTGCGCCAACGTTTCAGGGCAATACGCGCCCTGCGTATTTACAGCGGTGTAAAAAGCGTTTTTGTTAGCTAACGCCATTTTTATAAACGGATATTTAATGATGGAGGGCGTATTATCCCCCACGCCGAGCTCTAAAAACAACGTTTTTTTATTCTCATTTCCTGTTAAAAAATTAACGTATCTTTTTGCCGCCGCATGCCAGCCTTCATCTTCGACGAATTTGTCATCGGCACGCAAATTCACCGTCATAGGTTTTCCGCAAACGGGGCATTTCGGCAAAAGTTCTGTCGGAATTTTCATATCCTTTTCCGCCGCGCGCATTTTGAAAACATCCTCTTTATTATCATAAGTTTCGTTATGGCACGGAACCGAACATTGAAAAAGCCCGTAATCGCCCTGAGTATAAAACAATTTTTGCTTATTAAACCCCGCTTTTTGAAAGCAGTGGTCAACGTTTGTGGTTATTACAAAATAATTTTTATTTTCAACTAATTTTAAAAGATAATCGTAAACGGGCTTCGGGGCGTCGCAATATCTGTTTAAATAAATATAGCGCGACCAGTACGCCCAGTATTCTTCCGCCGTCGGATAAGGATAAAACCCGCCCGTATACATATCGTGAAAATTGTATTTTACTTCAAAATCGTGGAAATTTTCGTGGAAACACTTGCCCGAATAGCTAAACCCTGCGGCGGTTGAAAGCCCCGCCCCCGCACCGATGACGACGGCTTCGGCATCACCTAAAACTTCTTTTAATTTTTCAATTTTATTTAAGTAATCGTTTGTATATTGCATAGTCCGCCTCCGTAAACACGTTAAAAACAATCTTTAAAACGCTGTCAGTTTTTACCAAATAATCTTTCACCGTTTTTATCGCTAACTTTGCAGCCTCTTCTTTCGGATAGCCGAACACGCCCGTTGAAATACAGCAAAACGCAATGCTTTTAAGATGCATTTCATCGGCTTTGAAAAGACTACCCAGATAACAATTTTCTAAATCACGCTCGTTTTGTTTCGTAACGCGCCCGCAAACGATAGGCCCTACGGTGTGAAATATAAACCTACTCGGCAAATTATACGCTTTTGTAACGATTATTTTGCCGTTTTCAGCCT
>CAKQMM010000153.1 GCA_934254755.1 uncultured Clostridia bacterium | reverse complement strand
GCCGTGCATAGTGTTCATCGACGAAATAGACGCCGTCGGCAGACAGCGCGGCGCGGGGCTTGGCGGCGGCAACGACGAAAGAGAGCAGACCCTCAACCAACTTTTGGTGCAGATGGACGGCTTCGACGCAAACGAAGGTATTATTATAATGGCGGCGACCAACCGCGCGGATATATTGGACCCCGCGCTTATGCGCCCGGGCAGGTTCGACAGACAAATTTACGTCAATATCCCCGACGTTCGCGGCAGGGAAGCGATTTTAAAAGTCCACGCGAGGAACAAACCTTTGGAACCCGACGTAAACTTTAAAGTCCTTGCGAGAATGACGGCGGGCTTCAGCGGCGCGGACTTAGCTAACCTTTTGAACGAAGCGGCTATTTTAGCGGCGCGCGGCAACCGCCACGCGATATCTAATATCGATTTGTACGAAGCGATTAACAAAGTTATAATCGGCCCGCAGAAAAAGAGCAGGGTGGTTACCGAAACGGATTTGGGCATAACCGCTTACCACGAATCGGGGCACGCTATACTTGCCCGTCTTCTTCCCGGATGCGATCCCGTGCAGGAAGTTTCAATTATCCCCCGCGGCATGGCGGCAGGTTACACCATGACCCGCCCCGACAGCGACGACAATCACCTTGAAAAGAGCAAACTTTTAGATGATATCGTGATGACGCTCGGCGGCAGGGTTGCGGAAGAAATTATCATTAAAGATATATCGGCGGGCGCGTCGAACGATATAAGCGTCGTCACCGACCGCGCGCGCAAAATGGTCACCGAATGGGGCATGAGCGATAAGATAGGCCCCGTCAATTACAGCGGCGACGGGCAGGTGTTTATCGGCAAAGATATGCAGACCCGCGCGACTTACAGCGAAGAACTCGCTAAAGTTATCGACCTTGAAGTCGAAAGCATTATTAAGGACGCGCATAAAAAAGCGACGGAACTTCTTTCCGCAAACAAGTCTAAACTCGACAATATGGCAAGGTTGCTCGTTGAGCGCGAAACCATTTATCAGGACGAAGTGGATATGATTATGGACGGCAAGTCCGCCGACGAAATTATGGCGGTTATGGCTGAAAAAGACGACACCGCCAAGACTAACCCGTTTGTAAAAATGGAACAGTCTATGGACAAAAAGCGCGAAGAAAAACTCGAAGAGGAAGAAGCTAAAAAAGCTAAAGCAGAGAGCGAAAATTCAAGCGAAGCTAAACCTTCCGCTCAAAAATCTGCGAATAAGTCTACTGTGAAAAAAGAAGCCGCCGCCGAAAGCGACGGAAATAGCGGCGACAAAAAAGACTGAACGAATTTAAAAACGGGCGGCTTTAAGGGGCTGAGAAAAGCCTTAAAGCCGACCGAAACAAAACGGCAAAAGAACCTTAAAGGAATAAGTTATGGGCGAAATTATTGCTTTTTCAAACCAAAAAGGCGGCGTCGGCAAGACGACGACTTGCGTTAATATGTCGGCATACCTTGCAAGTTTAGGCAAAAAGGTGCTTATAGTCGATATGGACCCGCAAGGCAACGCCACCACGGGCTTGGGCTTCAATAAGGGCGGAATGAAATCTTCCGTCTATAACGTTTTGATAGACGAGGTAAGCGTAGCCGACGTTGCGCTTAAAACGAGCATCGAAAACTTGTTTATTCTCCCCGCAAGCATAGATTTAGCGGGGGCGGAAGTGGAACTTGTTTACTGCTTGAATCGCGAAAAACGGCTTTTGACCGCGCTCGAAGCGGTCAAAGACGACTTCGATTATATTACTATCGACTGTCCGCCGTCGCTCGGTCTGTTAACGATAAACGCGCTTGCTTCCGCAGACGATATTCTGATCCCCATACAGTGCGAATATTACGCGCTCGAGGGTTTATTGCAGCTTAAAAATACTATCGACCAGGTGGTCAGACACCTCAACAAATCATTGAAAATAAAGGGCGTTATCATGACGATGTACGACGGGCGCGCGCTCGTTTCCCGCCAGATAGCGAGCGAAATACGCGAATTTTTCGGCGATAAAGTGTATAAAACTGTTATACCCCGTAACATAAGGGTTTCCGAAGCGCCGAGCCACGGCGTGCCGGTTATGGTGCACGACCCTAAGTGCGCGGGCGCGAAAGCGTATCTTCAACTCACCAAAGAATTTTTAGCGAAGGGAGAGAATTAAAATGAGCGTGAACAAAGGTTTAGGCAGAGGGCTTTCGGCGTTGTTTCAGTCCACCGAAGAAGACTACGACAAGACCTTAGGCGTTACCGAAAAAGATATTAAGCAGGGCGTTACCGAAATACCGCTCGACGATATTTACGCAAACCCCAACCAGCCGCGTAAAATTTTCGACGCGGACGCTCTTCAAGAACTTTCCGCGTCCATAAAAGCGAACGGCGTTATCATGCCGATAGTCGTCAATAAAGAGGGCGACAAGTACATGATTATCGCGGGCGAAAGACGGTTCCGCGCAAGTAAACTTGCGGGGCTTAATTCTATACCCGCGGTCGTCAAAGAGTACGACGAGCGGAAAATTAAAGAAATATCTTTAATCGAAAACTTACAGCGTGAAGATTTAAACCCCATCGAAGCCGCCAACGCGATGAAGCAGTTGATGCTCGATTATTCGCTTACGCAGGAAGAGCTTTCCGACCGTATCGGCAAAAGCCGATCGGCGATAGCCAACACTTTAAGGCTTTTGTCGCTTGACGGCGAGGTTATAAAGCTCGTAGCGAATAATAAACTCTCGTCGGGGCACGCGCGCACGCTTGTCACCCTCCCTGTAAGCGAGCAGGTAAAACTTGCGGGGCGCATCGTGGACTATGGGATTTCCTTAAGATAAACCTAGCAGGGGTTTAAATATTATTTTAACCCGCCCGAGGTCAAAAAAAGCGTTAAAAAAATAAAACGCCAGCAAGATTTGGGGCTTGAACTTAAAGATTTGATTGCAAGGATGCAACAAACTTTCGGCACCAAAGTCGCGGCGATCGGCAACCAAAACAAGGGGCGTATTTACATAGATTATTATACGACCGACGATTTAGACAGACTTTTCGACATAGTCGAAATTTTGGAAAACGAGAAAAAGAAAAAGTAATATTGCACGGCGGGGTTTACTTTCCGCTTAGCTTTGACCGCGTTTTCGATATTTTAGTCGGCGCGGTTTTCTTTTTAAAATAACTTATGCTGAAATTCAAAAAACTTAACGAAAAATTTTACGGCGAAATACGAAAGTATATCTTAAACACGAAGTATAAAGCGTGCGATATATCCTTGGGCGTTTTTATAATGTGGGACGAACAGTATTTTTACGAGTTCGCAAAAATAGAAAACGCGCTTATCATAAAACTTAAATACCGCGGCGAAACGTGGTTTTTACCCCCCGTCGGCGATAACTTCGCTAAAGCCGTCAAAGAAATTGAAAATTACTGCGTCGAAAACGAAATGAAGGTGCGCTTTACCTGCGTTGACGACGAGTTTTTAGACTATTTTAAAACTCGCTACGGAGGCTTGGCGACCGTAACTTTCAACCGCGATTACAGCGATTATTTATATGATATCGACGATATCCGCGCGTTTGCGGGCAAGAAGTACGGCGGGCAGCGGAACCATATAAACAAGTTTAAAAAACTATATCCGAATTATGAGTTCAACCCGCTTAAAAAAAGCGACCTTAGCGAAGTTAAAGAATTTTTAAAAGAGTATAGGCGCGAACATAAAAAGATGGGCGAAGTCGAAAAAGAAGAGTTTAAAAACACCCTTAAAATCGTCGAAAACTATCACCCCCGCTATTTTACGGGCGGTGCGATGAGGGTAAACGGCAAAATGGTCGCGTTTACCGTGGGCGAAGTCGCGGGCGACGAGCTTATTATTCACGTCGAAAAGGCGTTGACGACATACGAGGGGGCGTACCCCGCCACTTTCAACGCTTTTTGTAAGTCGGTTATAGATCCCGCCGTCAGATACGCAAACCGTGAGGACGACGCGGGTGATATGGGGCTAAGG
>CAKQMM010000152.1 GCA_934254755.1 uncultured Clostridia bacterium | reverse complement strand
CGCGCGCTCGTGAACGACCCCGAAATTTTGCTTGCAGACGAGCCGACCGGCGCGCTCGACAGCGAAACGAGCGTTCAGATAATGAACCTTATCAAAGAAATTTCGGGCGAGCGGCTCGTCATTATGGTCACCCATAACCCCGAACTCGCAAAAGAATATTCCACCCGCATAGTAAGGCTTTTAGACGGCGAAATTATCGAAGACACCCGCCCTTATAGCTTAGACGACGAAATGAAGGAGCTTCGCGAAGAGCCCGCGGCGATAACCCCCGAAAAGGTCGCCGATAAAAAGGCGGCGGGCAAAAAAGAGCGGGCTAAAATGTCCTTCTTCACGGCGTTTAAACTCTCGGCGCGTAACCTAATCTCTAAAAAGGGGAGGACTATTCTCGTTGGTATCGCAGGGTCGATAGGTATAATCGGCGTCGCGATGGTGCTTGCGTTTTCGGCGGGCATTAAGGGATACGTCAAGTCCATGCAGGACGATATGCTGTCCGGCAACCCCATCACTATAACCGAAACTTCTTACGACCTAAACGCCATAAACAGCCTTATGAGTAAGGAGCAGAAAAAGGAGATTGTAAAGCAGCCTAATTACGCCTACGTAAACGGAATGGTCGAATATCTCGCTAAAACGAACGACGCGGCAAAAGCTTTCTTCGTCAAAAACGAAATAACGCAAGATTATATCGACTACGTTAAGAATATGCCGAAAGATTATTACGCCGCAATGAAGTTCGGCTACGGCTTGGACCTTAACAACAACGTTTACACCGATATGAAAAAGACGGCGAGCGGCGACAGCGAAAACATCTCTATATCCGCGCTCACCTCGTCTTACATTAAACTTCTGGAGCAGACGCGCTTTAAAGACAACGCAAAATACGTCACCGCGCTCATCCCGTCGTTCGAGCAGGCTCCGAACAGCGTAGACTACATCGAGTCGCAGTACGACGTGACGGGTAAAATCGCCACCGAGAAAGACGAAATAATGCTCGTCTTAGATAAAAACGACGAACTTTACGACGTGTTGCTCGCCCGTTTGGGAATATACCCGCAGGAAAACTTTTTGAACCTTATCTATAAAGTCGACGAAAGCCATAAAAAGTATTACGACGAAAGCAAAGAGATAAACTCCTTTTCGTTCGACGAACTTTTAAGCAAGACTTTCACTTATTACTCTAATAATCAGGTTTACACCAAAACGGAAAACCCGATTAAGCCGTTCACCTATAACTTTTTGGGTGAAAACGTTGATAAAACCGGCGGAGAAGGGCTCGAACTTAAAGTCGTAGGCATACTTCAACCTAAAAAAGATATATCTTACGGCTGTTTAACGTCGGGCGTTTACTACACCGAAAAACTTACCGACTACGTTCTTGAAACGGAAAAAGAGAGCGAAATTGTTAAATACGTTGAAGAACTTGACGAAAACGACGAAGTCGGCAACGGTTTGTTTACCGAACAATCTTTAATACTCGGAATGTACTCCGGTAATCTTATAACTTTTGACTACCATTACACGTATGATAAAGACGAATCGGGCAACCCCGTTTACGTCGATTATACCGGCGGCGTGTCGTTCGCTTCTTCGGCGGGGCTTACGCTGAGCATCGGCTCAAGCGGCAAAGGGCTTGACTACGGAGAGTTTAAAAGGGGAATCATCCGCGCAATCGGCGGTAATTCGCTTTCCAACTCCGTCACCATTTATCCGCTCAGCTTCGACAGTAAAGATTTAGTCACTAATTACCTTGATAAGTGGAACGACGACCACGCCAAAATAACTTACACAGACACGCTTTCGCTTATAATTTCGCTTATAAACACCATGATAAACGTCGTGTCGTACGCGCTCGTCGGGTTCACGTCCGTGTCTCTCGTCGTGTCCACGGTTATGATAGGTATTATAACTTACGTTTCGGTCGTGGAACGCATTAAAGAGATAGGCGTTATCCGCTCGCTCGGCGGCAGAAAGAAGGACGTATCGCACCTCTTTAACGCAGAAACGTTTATAATCGGGCTTTTGTCGGGCGCGATAGGCGTAGGGGTAACGTACCTATTATCCGGCATAATCAACGCGATTTTGGAATCTTTAACTAACATCCCGAACCTTGCGGCGCTCCCCTTCTATCAGGCGCTTATGATGATAGCGTTAAGCGTTGCGCTTACCCTTATATCGGGGCTTATACCCGCTAAAAGCGCGGCGAAGAAAGACCCCGTGGTCGCTTTAAGGACGGAATAAATTTTTCGGGGAGCGACGCTTTCAAAATTTATTTCGACATAGTTTAAAGCGGATAAACAAAAAATGACGAAACAGGCAAAACTCTCTGTATAGTTTGGTTTTGCCTGTTTTTTATCGTTTTAACGGGTGCTTTGGTCGGCAAGTTTTGCTTAAAAAACGGTCAAAAACGACAAAAAACGGTTAAAAAAGCACGGTTTTGGCTGAAAAACGGAATAAATTTTTCGGTCAAAAGATTGATATATTTTAAAAACTGTGTTAATATATTATTACGGCTATAATAAAACGCTTGTATAGTCGGGTTAAACTTAGCAAAAACTAATTTTAAGGCGGTGATTTTATGAAGGAGTTTTTTACAAAAGCGTGCGGTTTTTTCAAGAATTTGTTCGCTAAGATAGTCGGCGTGCTTAACCGCGCAGAACAAAAAGCGTTCGACTTTTTATACGAAAAGCTTAGCGTTGCGTCGTTTTCCGAAACAACCGAAGATATAATCTTCTATTCGGCTCTTGCGGTAGTAGCGTTGTTGCTCATTCTTATTTTGGTGCTTATTTTCAAGCCCAAAAAGCGCAAATACACCTTTATTATCGAGAACGACAAAATCGTTAAGAAATTTAAAAAGAAAGAGGATATTCCGTACCCCGAAGTCGCCCTTGCCGACGACGAGATTATGGCGGGTTGGTTTTCCGACAGCGGTTACAACAACCTTTTCGATTTAACCAACGCAAAAAAACGCAAACTTAAACTTTACGCCAAAATCGTAAAAGCGGACAGTATGCTTACCGGCGCCCCGATTGCAGAGCAAGCGGCGAACGTTGCCGCGGAGTCGCTCGATAAGACCGTTGCGGCTAATTCCGCTCCCGCTCAACCCACTCAACCGGTTCAACCCGCTCAGCCCGCGGCCGACGGTTCGGCAGCGCAGAGGTTCTGCCCCGAATGCGGAGCGAAGCTCAGCCGGGACGCGGCGTTTTGCGTAAACTGCGGCGCAAAAATAGGTTATCGCGCTGCGGCGGTTGAAACTCCGACCTACGTTCAACCCGCCGTCGAAGCCCCCGCTCAACCCGCCTATGAAAAACAAGTCGAGGCGGGAAAACCCGCGGAAGTCGAAAAACCCGTTCTGCAGGTTGCGGAAAGACCCGCCGAACCGATTATCGAGCCTACCGTTCAGCCGACCTTAGAAGAACCCGTTCAACAGGCTCCGTCGAATACTTACGAAGCTCCTTCGCAAGCAAAGAGCGAACCCAAGTTCACCTTCGATTTCGGGGGTGCGGTCGAAGAAGCGCCGTCGGTTAAACCGAACATCGTCGAAGAACAGCTTGAAATTTCGCGCCCCGCGCTTACGCTCGGCGAAATTTACGACGAGATAAGGTTCGAGCTTTTAAGTTACGAACGCGCCAAAGCTTTCAACAAGCTCGGAACGGCACGCAAAAAATTCATTGCCGAAATGTTTGAAAAAGAGGGCGTCGTTTATCTTTATTTGGCGGTTGACCCCGAGGTTATGCTTGAAAAAGGCTATCGCGTAGAAAAACACAGCGAACCCGAATTTAAAGTGGTTCCCACCAAAAAAGCGATTACCGGCGCGAAAGACTACCGGGAAGTTATGGCTCTCATAAAAGAAACCATGACGTTTAACAACCTCGTTAAAAGCGAAGTCAGTATGGCGACCAAAACCGTCAGCGACGAAACCGCAAGGAGAAACGGCTTTGCGTTCTTCGTTAAAAACGACGTCGTCGCGACTGCCGCGCAGGACTACTA
>CAKQMM010000151.1 GCA_934254755.1 uncultured Clostridia bacterium | reverse complement strand
TTTCTTTACCCCCCGTTTATATTTCGGGCGGCAAGTATGAATTACCGATTTTATACGCGAACGATTATTCGAGCGGAAGACTTGAAAGAGTTCTTTGCAAAGTAAAAGTAAAAGACGCAAACGGCGTTAAAACCTACGTTTCGGGCGAGCGGTTTATTCCGTCCGCGGCAAATAACGGCGAAAAAGCGGAAATAACTTATTTTGCGGGCGAAACCGAATATCGTACGATTTCCGTTCCCGTCGTTATAGGCAGGGACGAATCTTCGGTAATTATGGAAAATTACTTGTGCGGCGACGACGTAACCGTCGGCGTTCGCGACGAGAGCGGAGCTTTGTATACCACGGGTATTGCCGTTACCCCTAAAACGAATAAAGCAAAATGGGTGTTTGCAAACGCTCAGGTAGCTAGCGGCGCGTCCGTTGCTTTGCAAACGATTAACGGTAAATCGTCGTTCGACTTACTCGGCTTTACTTTCGCCGACGCAAACGATTCGGGTTATTCTGTAACCGTCAAAGCAGCAGTTAAAACCCGAAAATTGGAAATAACTCACGGCGACGACGTATACACGTTAGGAACCGCTATTAAAAGCGGCGGAAAAATACAGGTATCGTTATCGGACGGTAAAATAAGCATAGATTGCAACGACGGCGAATCGACGTTGTCGCTTCCGCTAAAAGTGTACGATAACGGCGAAAAGTTTAACGGATTCCCGTCGTCGCGAGTATATCTCGGCGTATACAGCGAGGGCGATCCGAGCGGAATAAAGTACCTTGTTACTTCCGTTTGCGAAAACGTGCTTTCTTACAGAAACAACGATTCCAACGCGCCTGCTTTCAGTATTTCGGGCGATTATGGCGGAAAGTGGGAACTTAATTCCGTTTATACCGTCAAAAAGGGCGTGTGCGGCGACGTGTTCGCGCCTTCGTCGGAAGTTTCGTTTACCGTAACCGCGCCGGACGGATCTATAGTAAAAGACGTAGACGGTAAGGCTCTTAAATCGGTTTCGGCAGACGCGGAATACAAAATACTTCTTTCTTCTTACGGAAAATATAAAATCAGTTACTCGATTAAAGAAGTAGACTGGCTCGGCAACTCTAAAATTTTCAACGTGACGGTAAGCGTCGTCGATGAAGACGCGCCCGTGATAGAGTTCACGAGCGACGGAACGAAAGAAGCGTCCGTCGGCGATACGATAGTAATGCCGAATTTTAAAGTTTCCGATAACGTTACTGCCGAAAAAGATATTAAAGTTTCGGTTTACGTAGTAAACGCTTACGGCAAACTGATTGCTCTTAAAGACGGCGCAAATTCGATAAAGTGCGAATTTAAAGGCGTTTACACGTTTATAGTTTACGCTATGGACGGTGAAGGAAACACTTCGTCGCTTAAATGGTCGGTAAACGTAAAATAAGGTGGAGAAAACGATGAAAAATAAATTTTTTGCAGTTTTAATCGCGTCTACGATTATGATTTCGTGTACGTTAGGCTTAACGGCTTGTAAATCAAATTCGGGCGGTTCGACGAAAAAAAGCAATATTCCCGACCCTGTTTCCACGGTTGACGACGTTCAATCGCATAAAGTTGAAGGCACTTTGCACGAAGTAAACGTCAACGACGAAACGCCGGTAGGTAACCTTGTCGACGGGGCGCGCGCACAATACGTCGTAGTGTCTCCTGAAAAATATTCGAAAGCGGCAATGTTTATAGTTAAGCATCTGACCGCCGCAACCGGCGTAGCGTTTTCTTCGGTAATATCCGACAGTTGCGAGTTTAATTCGGGCAAAATCATCGCTTTGGGAACCCAAAATATTGTCGAAACGGTAACCGTACCCTCCGCAGACGAACTCGGAAACCAGGGTTATTACGTTAAGACGGTCGGCGACGACGTGCTTATACATTGTTTAAGCGAAAACGGCGCGCAACTTGCCGCAATAGCATTTCTTCGCGCGGCGTTAGGGTACGATATGTTTTCGGAAGATTGCGTCGTTTATGAAAAAACGAGCGGAATCGTTCCTTCGATGGAAATTAAAGAACGCCCCGATTACGAATTCAGATACAACGGCAACACGATCGGCGAAACCGCTAAATACGGAATGGGTTTCTTATTATCCGACGGTATGCTTAAAACGGGAATAGGAAACGTTCACAACCTTTGGGATTTCTTTTCAGAAGAGGATCTTATAAATCATAAAAAATGGTTTTCCGAAGACGCTGCCATGAAAGACGGAGCGGGCAACGCCGTCCGTTTGGGTCAGCCTTGTTTTACCGCTCACGGCGATAAAGAAGAGTATTCCGCGTTAATAGAGCATTTTTCGAATAAAGTTATAGCAAAACTGCGCGAAATGCCTACGATTACCTGTATGCGTATTTCTCAAAACGATACCGTAGGCGGTAACCTTACCTTAAAATGCGGCTGTACGGCATGCACGGCAAGTTACGATTATTACGGAACGCTTGGCGGAGCGATGCTGTCTTTCACTAACGACGTTGCCGAAAAGGTATGCGCTTATCTTGACGAAAAAGAACCCGGAAGGGATTTCAATCTCGTAGTGCTTGCTTACGGCGCGGCCGTTCAGGCGCCCGTCCAGCGCAAGAACGGAAGTTACGTTTTAGACGAACACGGTAAAGGAATACCCGAGATTCGTTACGAATTTGACGAGAACGGCGAAAAAACCGCCGTTACGGACGATTCCGGCAATCCCGTAAAACTCGTTTGCGGTCGCGGCGTCGGTTATGAATTCGCAGCGTCCGCCGCGAACTGGATTCATTCTTTCTACGAACAGGAAAACAGAGAATACGCTTCGGCAGTCGAGGCGTGGGCGGGGTTAGGCGCGTCGAACCTTTATATATGGTCGTACGAAATCAGTTATTATCAGTATCTTTACCCGTATAACAACTACCAAATTTTGCTCGACAATTTCAAATACTTCAAGGAATTCGGCGGACATTACATTTACCCCGAAGGAACTTGGGAAAACAGAAACAACCCGGGGTTTGCCAAACTGCGCGACTACGTCAATTCTAAAGGAATGTTTGACGTAAATTCCGATTATAACCAACTTGTCGACAAATTCTTCAAATACTATTTCAGGGAAGCCGCGCCCATAATGCGCGCATACTTCGACGAACTTCAGATAAATTTAAGCAATAACGAGAAAACGACCGGCGGCGGCGTTCACTCGTATGCGCTTTCAAGTAGCAGCGTTTGGCCGGAAGGTATGATAACCAACTGGAATAATTCCTTCAAAAAAGCAGAAGAGGCTATCGAAAAATATGCCGAAAGCGACGCCGACCTTTACGAAGCATTGAAGAAACATATTCTTATCGAATCCCTTTTCCCGAGGTACGTGCTTTGCACTACGTACTCTAGATCATACAGCGCAGCGCAACGAAAAGAAATGCGTAAAGCCTTTATCGAAGACTTTGAAAAACTCGGAAACACCACCCATCAGGAACACTTTACGATTTCTGCCGTTACCTCTACATGGGATTTAACTTGAACGGAGTGATACGACTATGAGAAAAAATCTTATTAAAAGACTTCTTATTGTAGCTGAAGCAATATTGCTTGTTTGTTCGGTTATTTGCTTAGTGTCTTGCGGTAAAAAAAATAACGGCGGTAATAACGGCGGCAATACCGTCGATAAGACGGTCGATATAACCGTATCGCCGGAGACCGTTACCGTTTCCGAATACGAATTCGTTACCCTTACGGCAAAAGTGTCGGGAAGCGACGAATCGGTTGTCTGGTCGTCGAGCGATAATTCGGTCGCAACGGTAAACGAAAGCGGCGTAGTCTACGGCGTAAAGCAGGGAACTGCCGAAATTACCGCAAAAGCGGGCAACGCGAGCGCGAAATGCGCCGTAACCGTTAATAAGACGATAAACGTTCCCGTCGTTAAATTTACGGACGAAATAACCGTAGAAAAAACAGGCGTTTTTATCGGCGAATTAAAAGTTTTATTTAACGGCGAAGACGTTACCGACGAATCTGAAATAGTTTGGTCTTTGGCACCCGACGCGTTAAGCGGAATA
>CAKQMM010000150.1 GCA_934254755.1 uncultured Clostridia bacterium | reverse complement strand
CGCTACTTCTTGCTACGTCGGCGACAATACCGATATCATCGTCATGCGCGAAGGTTTGCTCCGTATTCGCGAACTTTTGCTAAACGCTATAAAAGCGGTCAGCGATTTTGCCGAAAAATACAAGTCGCAAATAACCCTTGCGTACACTCATTTTCAATCGGCTCAGCCTACGACCGTCGGCAAGCGCGCCACGCTTTGGCTTCAGGACTTGATTTTCGACCTTGAAAATTTAGATTTTCAGCTCGAACACCTTAAACTTCTCGGTTGCAAGGGCACTACGGGCACCGCCGCAAGTTTTTTAACTTTGTTTAACGGCGACGCCGAAAAGGTCTACGCCTTAGAGCAAAAAATTGCCGAAAAGTTGGGCTTTAACGGCTGTTACAGCGTTTCGGGACAGACTTATTCTCGAAAGGTTGACTTCAACGTGCTGTCGGTTTTATCTATGATAGCGCAAAGCGCGTCCAAATTTTCAAGCGACATAAGGCTTCTCAGCCACCTTAAAGAATTTGACGAGCCGTTTGAAAGCGGACAGGTCGGCTCTTCCGCAATGGCGTATAAACGTAACCCCATGAGAAGCGAGCGCATCGCGTCGCTTTCACGGTACGTTATCGTCGATACGTTAAACCCCGCTATAACCGCCGCGTCGCAGTGGTTCGAGCGCACGCTTGACGATTCGGCGAACCGCCGCATATCGCTACCCGAAGCGTTTTTGGCGGTGGACGGCATTTTGTCGCTTTATATAAACGTAATTTCAAACGGAACGGTGTACCCGAAAGTTATCGAAAAGCATCTGAATGAAGAGCTCCCCTTTATCGCGACCGAAAACATTTTAATGTACTGCGTCGAAAAGGGCGGCGACAGGCAAATTCTTCACGAAGAAATTCGCGAGCTTTCCACCGCGACCGCTAAGAATATAAAGTTAAACGGCGGCGAAAATAATCTTTTACAGCAAATCGTTGAAGATAAAGCTTTCAAATTAACGAAAGCCGAGCTCGATAAAATCTTGACCGATTTTTCGTTCACGGGCTTAGCCGAAAAACAAGTCGATAAATATTTAAACGAAACCGTTAAACCGATTTTAAACGCGAACAAATCGGAACTCGGTTTAGATATTAAAATAAAGGTTTAAAGGAGAAAACAATGTTAACATCCATAGTCGGTATTAACTGGGGCGACGAAGGCAAAGGCAGAATGGTTGACCTGTTGTCTGAAAACTACGATATCGTTTGCAGATATCAAGGCGGCAACAATGCGGGGCACACCATAATTAAAGACGGCATGAAGGTCGTTTTAAACCTTCTTCCTTCCGGCATTTTAAGGGACAACACCGTAAACGTGCTTGGCACGGGCATGGTTATCGACGTAAAGCATTTGTTTAACGAAGTTAAAAAATTAAGGGAACAAGGCATTAAAATCACGCCCGAAAACCTTAAAATCAGCGACAGGGCAACCATTTGCATGCCCTATCACGTACTTTTGGACGGGCTTGAAGAAGACCGTTTGGGCGACGCGAAATTCGGCTCGACCCGTCGCGGCATCGCTCCCGTTTACGCGGACAAGTATATGAAAAAGACCTTCCGCATGGGCGACGTTTTACACTTCGACTATCTTCTTAAAAAACTTCCGAGCATTATCGAATGGAAAAACTTAACGGTCGTTGGCGGATATAAAGCAGAGCCTATCAAGGTTGACGAAATAGTAAGCTGGCTTGAAACTTACGCGCTTCCGTTCAAAGATTATATCGTAAACACCACCGAATATTTGTCCGAAGAGATTAAAAAAGGCAAAAGCATTATGTTTGAGGCGCAACTCGGCGCGCTCCGCGATATCGACTTCGGTATTTATCCTTACACTTCCTCGTCCTCTACGATTTCCGCTTACGCTCCTATCGGCGCGGGTATTCCGGGCGAAAAACTCACCAACGTCATCGGTATTATGAAGGCTTATTCCACTTGCGTCGGCGAAGGTCCCTTTACCGCCGAAATGTTCGGGGACGAAGGCGAAGAGTTGAGAAAGGCAGGCGGCGAGTACGGCGCGGCTACGGGTAGACCCAGAAGAGTCGGCGCGTTCGACGTCGTTGCTTCCCGTTACGGCGTTAAAATTCAGGGCGCGGACACTATAGCTCTCACGAAACTCGACGTTTTATCTTACCTCGATAAAATTCCCGTTTGCGTCGCGTACGAAGTGAACGGCGAAAGGACGACCGTTTTCCCGTCGGGCGAAGCTCTTAACAAAGCAAAACCCGTCATCGAATATTTGGACGGTTTCGGCGACGTAAGCAAGTGCAGAACTTGGGAAAGTTTACCCGAAAACGCTAAAAAGTACATTAAATTTATCGAAAGAACGGTCGGTTGCCACATCGGTTACATTTCCGTCGGCGCAGACAGAGAAGAATATATTAAAGTTGACTAATCTTATTATATGAACAAAGAAAATCGCGAAACAGTGCTCGTCCTCGATTTCGGCGGGCAGTACAACCAACTTATCGTCCGCAGAGTGAGGAACCTTAACGTTTACGCGGAACTTTTGCCCGCAGACGTAAGTTTAGACAGAATTAAAAGTTATAACCCCATAGGCATTATTTTTACCGGCGGGCCGAACAGCGTGTTTGCAGAAGACACCCCCAAAATCTCAACCGAAATTTATAATCTCGGCGTTCCCGTTTTGGGTATATGCTACGGCATGCAACTTATAGCGTATCAAAACGGCGGCACTGTCGTTCACGCCACCACGCGCGAGTACGGCAGGCAAAAAATCAAATATTCCGATAATTCCGTGCTTTTTAACGGCGTCGATAAAAATAACGTCTGTTGGATGAGCCATACCGACCAGGTTGCTAAGCTCCCCGAGGGTTTCACCGTAACCGCTACGACCGATACTTGCAAAATCGCCGCGTACGAAAACGCCGCGCGCAAAATTTTCGCCGTGCAGTTCCACCCCGAAGTCGTTCACACAAAGCAGGGCAACGCCATTTTAAGCAACTTTTTGTATAACGTATGCGGAGCGAAAGGCGATTGGAAAATGGGCGATTACGCCGCCGAACAAGTCGCTGCGCTTAAAGCGAAAATCGGCGATAAAAAGGTTTTGTGCGCAATGAGCGGCGGCGTGGACAGCGCGGTTGCCGCAACGCTTATACATAGGGCGGCGGGCGATAACTTAACCTGCATTTTCGTTGACCACGGGCTTCTGCGCAAAAACGAAGCGGATGAAGTCATGCGCGTGTTTAAGAAAGAGCGCGGAATGAACCTTATCAAGGTTGACGCGTCCAAATACTTTTTAAAGCAACTTCAAGGGGTAAAAGACCCTGAAAAGAAGCGCAAAATCATCGGCAAAGCGTTCATCGACGTGTTCAGCGTCGAAGCGAAGAAAATCGGCAAGGTCGATTATCTCGTGCAGGGCACCATTTATCCCGACGTTATCGAGAGCGGGCTCGGAAAGAGCGCGGTCATCAAAAGCCACCACAACGTGGGCGGGCTTCCGTCTGTCGTCGATTTTAAAGAAATTATCGAACCCCTTCGCAGTCTTTTTAAGGACGAAGTGCGCGCGCTCGGCTTAGAGCTTGGGCTTCCCGAAAGCATAGTTATGCGCCAACCTTTCCCCGGTCCGGGGCTTGCCGTCAGGATAATCGGTAATATTACTCCTAAAAAGATTAAAATCGTGCAGGACGCGGACGCAATTTTGCGTGAAGAAGTCGCAATCGCGGGCTTGGATAGAGAAATCTGGCAATATTTTGCCGTTTTAACGGGTATGCGTTCCGTCGGCGTTATGGGCGACGAGAGGACTTACGATTATACGATAGCTCTCCGCGCCGTAACGAGCATTGACGGCATGACCGCCGATTGGGCTGATATCCCGCACGACGTGTTAAGCAAAATTTCTTCCCGCATCGTCAACGAAGTTAAACACGTAAACCGTGTCGTTTACGATATAACTTCTAAACCCCCCGCTACTATCGAGTGGGAATAAAATTAAACAAAAAAACGCTTTGCAACCACAAAGCGTTTTTTGTTTTGCGATTAGTGTTAACGGTTAGCGGATAGTGG
>CAKQMM010000149.1 GCA_934254755.1 uncultured Clostridia bacterium | reverse complement strand
CGCTTGACGTAATGGGGCGGTAACCCCGTTTATGAAGCCCGTCGCCCGACGTATCGAGCAAAACGGTTACGTAATCGCGGTGGATAGATAAGTGAATTTTATACCGCTCTCCGCTTTCGGTTAAATTTTTTTTGTAGTAGCCCGAAAGCCTTGTGTAAATCGCCTTTTTTGCGACCGAACAGGTTGCGGATAAAGCCGTAAGCTTACTTTCGACGAGCGCGGCGGTTATAAAAAGTTTGCCGTCCGCGGCGATATAATTTTCAAAATCTATACCGTTTAACCCGTCGAACAAATCGTCGAACGACGAGCATTTAAACCCGCCCAAATTAAAATAGACCCTGCTTGCTGTGCGCAAAAAAAGGTTGCATTTCTGCACCTCTTCTATGCCGCCCGTAAAGGTAGCCGCGCCGCTATAAAAAGGCGCGTCAATGCCGAGCAAGGAATATATTTCTTTTTTGGTTACGCCCTCTAACCCTGAGGGGCACGTTACGGTTATTTTCATTGTTTTAGTCGCGATATCAGCCCGAAAACGCTCTGCGTTTTATACGGAAATTTTAAAATGCGTCGAATATAAAATTGACGTTACCTTGTAAACATTCCGCCACGACGAAGCGAATATTCACCCCGTCAAGCTTATTCGTAATTATATAATATTCCGCAATTTTGCGGTACTTTTCTTGCTTTTTGTAATCGACCGCTTCGGCCGGCGTGCCGAATTTAAGCGACGAGCGGGTCTTTACTTCGACAAAAAAAATCTCTCCGTCTTTTTCGGCGATAACGTCAGCTTCGCCGTACGGCGTGACGTAGTTGCGCGCGGTAATTTTAAAGCCTTGCTTTTTGAGAATTTTAGCGGCTTTTACTTCTCCGCTTACCCCGAAAAGTTTTTTATAAAGGTTCTTCGGTGAATCGGACATGCGCCAATCTCCTTTAATTTTTCGATATGCTCTTTCGTGCCGTAGCCCATATTGCGCTCGAAGCCGTAGCCCGGATATATTTCGCCGTAACGCTCCATCAGCCTGTCGCGATAGACCTTTGCGACAATCGACGCCGCGCCGATAGAATAACTTTTTGCGTCGCCCTTAATAATAGGCACGCATTTTACGCCGACGTCAAGCTTAACTGCGTCAACTAAAACGACGTCGGGCTTAACAGACAACGATTCAATCGAATTTTTCATGCAAAGCTTCGTTGCGTTCAGAATATTTATTTCGTCGATTACTTTTTCGGAAACTTCTTTAACGCTTACGGAAATTGCCTTGCTTAAAATCTCGTCGTACAATTTTTCGCGCTTTTTTTTGGAGAGTTTTTTACTGTCGTCAACCCCCGCGACGATATCGTCAAGCGGCATAATAACAGCCGCCGTCACCACGGGCCCCGCAAGCGGACCTCTGCCCACCTCGTCAACGCCCGCAATATATTTTGCGCCTTTTGTCAGCTCTATATTTTCGTAGTATAACTTATCTACGCTGTTATCTTTCGTTTCCATTTTTATTTAAAATAAATTTTGCCGATTTTGCCTTTGCGCAAATCGTTTATAAACATGTTTGCGGCTTTCAAGTAGTCCGGTTCTCCGCCCTTTTTAAGCGCGCCCTTTTTTGCGGCGATATCGCCCAAAATCTCGTACGGTTCTTTTCCGTTCGTTTCGACGCCGTAAACGCTTTCAATCCGCCCCGCATAGCTTTCGCAAAGATATTTTATAAGTTCTACGCTTAACTCTTCAAAGTCCAAAATATCGTCGTTCAAACTGCCTAAAAATGCGAGAAACAAAGCGTAACGCTGGTTTTCAAAACTCGGCGGGGTGGTGCCCGGCGTATCCAAAAGTTCCAGGTCTTTAACTTTAAGCCACTGCTTATCGCGCGTTACGCCTGCTTTGTCGCCCGTTTTTGCGCCCTTTTTGCCGATGAGCGCGTTTATAACGGTAGACTTGCCCGTATTCGGAAGCCCCGCAACCATAACCCTTAGCGGACGTTTAACGCCCTTTAAGGCGTATTTTTCTTTTACGTTAGTTAAAACGACGCCTATTTTTTCGTATATAAGCTTTGCCGATTTTGCACTCGTCCCCTCGACGGGGATAGCGAGTTTACCCTGCTTTTTAAACTCTTCAACCGCCGATAAGACGTCTTTTTGTTCGACCAAATCGGACTTATTTAAAAGATAAAGCACGGGTTTATTTTTAAAAACCGAAAAAATTTTAGGGTTTAGGCACGCTAAAGGCGCGCGCGCGTCCAACACGAAAATAACGCCGTCGCAAAGTTTAACTTCTTGCTCTATCATTCTGGAAGCACGCGTCATGTGCCCCGGATACCACTGTAAAAACATAATAGCCTTTTTACGCCTTAAAAAATTACTCTTTATTAAGCAAATCGGGGCGTTTTTCTCTGGTTATTTTTATCGACTGCTCTCTTCTCCACTTATCGACTTCGCCGTGGTTTCCCGAAACGAGAATATCGGGCACTTTAAGCCCCATAAACTCTTGCGGACGGGTGTACTGCGGATATTCGAGCAAACCGCCCGTAAAACTTTCCTCGCTTAAACTGTCGGCGGCAAGCACGCCGTCAACGTAGCGGGAAACGGCGTCCGTTACAACCATTGCGGGGAGTTCGCCGCCCGTTAAAACGTAATCGCCGATAGAAAGTTCTTCGTCGATATATAGGTCGATAACGCGCTGGTCAACGCCTTCGTAATGCCCCGCAAGGAGCAACAGCCGACCGCACGCGATATAGTCTTTTATAAGGCACTGTTTAAAAATTTTGCCTTTCGGAGACATGTAGACCCTGCGCGCCTCGTGGCGGGGGTCGATAGCCTCTATTGCGGAGGCGATGGGTTGCGGGGTCATAACCATGCCCGCGCCGCCGCCGAAAGGATAATCGTCGCACTTTCTGTGTTTATTCAGCGTATAATCGCGGATATCGTGAATATTTATTTCGATTTTTTTCGCCGCCGTAGCCCTGCCGATAACGCTTTCTTTAAGTGGCGTAAACATTTCGGGGAAAAGCGTCAATATATCAATTCTCATAAGTCGCGCACTCGTAAAATTTTGCTTTATCGACCGTTATGGTTTTTGCGTTAAGGTCGATTTTTGAGTTTAAAATTTTCAAAAACGGCATATAAATAACGCCGTTTTGAGGCTTTTTGTCTCTTTCTTTAGCGACGGTTTTATCGTCGTTTCCTGTTTTTTCAACGACTTTGTTTTCGCCGCCGTCATCGCTATACTCTTCGCCGCTTATAACGAACATATCTACGTTCGATTTTATTACGTCTTTTATTCTTCCGATTTTATCTTCGCCCGCGTATAGAGTAAGCCCTATTAAATCTTCGATAAAATAAGCGTTTTTATCTTTGTTTATAAGAGATTTGTCGGCGTAAACTTCCGCGCCGCGCAAAGCTTCGGCAGCGTTTCTGTCGGTTACGCCTTGCAAGCCTAAAAAGGCGCACGGAACGCCCGCGTCCTTAATAGAATTTATTTTATAAAGCTTATCGCCGATATACGCTTCTTTTAAATTTTTAACGCTGAAAAAGCCGTCCGTAAGCAAAAGAACTTTTACTTCGCCCTTTATGCCCTGCGGCTTAACCACGCGCCCGATTAACAATTTTTGCATAAAAAGATGAGAGAAATTTATTCAATTTCTCCCCTTTCCTTAATTTCGATATTGTATTTTTTGTTTTCTTTAACGGCCGCCGCGCGAACCAAAGTGCGCAAAGCTTTCGCAAGCTTACCTTGGCGACCTATAACTTTACCCATATCGCTCTCGTCCAAAACGACGGTTACGGTGGTAACGTCGCCATCTTCGCTTACGATATAGTCCGCCTGCTTTTCGGCAAAGCGGCTTACAATGTATTTAATAAGGTCAAGCATTATTCAAACCCTCTTATTTCTTTTTCTTCTTGGGGTTGGTTTTTGCGGGCGAAAGTTTAGCGGGTTTTTCGATAACGCCTGCTTTAATAAGCATAGATCTTACGGTTTCGGTGGGTTGAACGCCTTTTGCTATCCAGTCTTTAGCCTTTTCAACGTCGATAACCACTTCCGCGGGGTTTACGTTGGGGTTGTAG
>CAKQMM010000148.1 GCA_934254755.1 uncultured Clostridia bacterium | reverse complement strand
CCGCATTAAGTTTTAACGGCGCAAAATTTGCTAAATCAGCGTTAAACTCGCTTGCAATACGGGTTAGTATTGCTGCGCTCGTTTGCCTTGATTTATCTAAATTTATCGCCGTTAAAATGCCAAGGCACCTTAAAGCCGCATTTTTTAGGCGGTTTTAGCAAAGGTTTGCGCAGATGTACTTGACGTACCTCAAGCAAAGATTTGCCGAAACGGGCAAAAAAGACGGCTTTAAGGCTTGATGGGGCTCGATTCCCGCTCGGCTAGCGCGGTCGCCGTTATCCCGATAGATAAGGACGGCACGGTGTATATGGTGCGGCAGTATCGCTACGCTTGCGGGCGGGACTTTTTGGAAGTGCCCGCGGGTAAGTACGATTATATCGGCGAGATGCCGATAAAAGCCGCCGCGCGCGAACTTAAAGAAGAAACGGGCTTGACCGCAAAAAATATGGTTTTTATCGGCAATTACATATCGTCCCCCGCCATATTGACGGAGAAAATCGCGCTTTTTATGGCGACCGATTTGACAGTCGGCGAAACCGATTTTGACGACGACGAGTTTATAAATATAGAAAAATACCCCCTCAATAAACTCGTTGATATGGTAATGGGCGGAGAGATAGAGGACGGCAAGACGATAGCCGCCGTCTTAAAAGCGAACAAAATATTGAGCGGCGGGGTTTAAGTTCCGCCGTATATACGTAAAAGCGTAAAAGGAGATTATTATGGATATTAAAAAAGTGGTCGTCGCGGGCGGCGGCGTACTCGGCAGTCAGATAGCGTATCAAGCGGCGTATTGCGGCTATGACGTTACTATATGGTTAAGAAGCGAAGGCAGCATCGGCAGAACTCAGCCGAAGCTCGACCATCTTCACGAAACGTATAGAGAAGTAATAGAAAAAATGGACACCGCGGAAGGTAAGTCTTTCAACGAATGGTGCAGGGGCATTGCCGACGCCGGCGACTTCGATAAAGCAAAGTGCCTTGAAAAATCGGAAGCGGCTTACAAAAACGTAAAGCTCGAACTCGATATGAAAAAGGCTGTTCAGGGCGCGGATATAATTATCGAATCTATGGCGGAAAACGCGGAAGAAAAAATCGCTTTCTACAAAAAACTCGCTCCGCTTATGGATGAAAAAACCATACTCGTGACCAACTCGTCAACTCTTCTTCCGTCTAAGTTTGCAAAATATACGGGTAGGGCGGACAAGTTTTTATCGCTCCACTTTGCAAACAGCATCTGGAAGAACAACATAACCGAAATTATGGCTCAGCCCAAAACCGACAAAAAATACTTTGACGCGGTTATGGATTTTGCCCGCGGAATCAGAATGATTGCGCTCCCCGTTCATAAAGAAAAGGCGGGGTATCTTTTGAACTCTATGCTCGTTCCCCTTTTGTTTTCGGGTATGGACTTGTACGTGAACGGCATATCCGACCCCGAAAGCATCGACAAGGCGTGGACGCTCGGCACGGGTGCGCCCAAAGGTCCGTTTAAAATTCTCGACACGGTAGGGCTTAAAACCGCGTACAACATCGTTATGAACTACGTTAAAATTCCGTCGTTCTTAGCCCCCTATAACTTTAAAGGCATGGCGAAAATGCTTAAAGAGTATATTGACGCGGGCAAACTCGGAATGTCTTCGGGCGAAGGGTTCTTTAAATATTAAAACTCATAAAATTAAACGCGGTTTTACTACCGCGTGGGTAAACGAAAAGTCGGCGAGCGTTCGCCGACTTTTTATGTTTTTTATGCGGGCGAGCGATGCTTGCCCCTACGAGTTATGTGGCGGGGTTTTAAAACCCGTAAAACCTAACGTATGGCGGGGCTTGCTCCCGCCGCTGTTTATAAGGATATTTTTTATATAGAAATCAGCCAATCTTTCCGCCATTGCGTTACCGCAAAGGCACCCTCTTTAACAAGTGGGGCAAGGGTGCGTAGAATTTAAACGCGCTTCCGCGAGACTCTTCGCAATACTCAGAGTGACAGGGTCTAAATATGCGCCAAACTCGTAGGGGTCGGCGCCCGCGACAACCCGGCGTGAACAGTGGAGTGTGAATAGCGAAAAGTTGAGGTGCGGGCGGACGATGTTCGCCCGTTTTATTTTGTCATTCTGAGCCGTAGGCGAAGAATCTCCGCGGAAGCGAAAGCTTACTTAAACGCGGTCGGCTCGCAAAGAGCAAACGAAGTTTGCCGCTAACCTTTAATAACAAAATCGACGATAAGGGAATTGTTTCGGGCAGGACTTTCAAGCACGGCGTAAACGTGGTTCACGGCGGCGGTTTCCCCCGCGGTTAAGGTTGCCGACCAACAAGCCGTATCTTCCCCGGGCGAAAAATTCCTTACGTGCAAAGTTTTGCCGTAAACCGCGCTCCAGCCGTCGGGCAGAATTAGTTTAACCGAATAGTTTACGGTGTCGTGCACGTTTTCGCCCGCATAGGCGCGGTTATCCGTGCCCGACGTTACGTTTAATATGAGTTTGATTTCTTCGCCCGCGGATATTATCGGTTCGCGGTCGTACGCGCCGTACCCGAACAAGTACGGCGTGTGCGGAAGCTCGAAGTTATACCTTTCGCGTCTTTCTACGGCGAGCGGATCGAAAGGTCTGAACAGTTCGGGAATTTCGTCCGCGTCGCTCCACTCAAGCATTAAGTGGTGGGCGTACAAAACGACGGGCAAAAGCTGCATAACCCTGTCGGTAAGCTCGGTGCAGGTTTTGGGGATAGCGTAGCGATACATGGTGTTTATGCAGATAAAATCAATTTTATCGCCGACGTATTCCGCCCAGTCCTTAGGTATGCCCTTAGTGCCGTGCATAATACCCATTATTGAGCCGACGGTCGCGCCCGTGCAGTCGGTATCGTCGCCGCAATTAACGGCGTATATGACGGACTTTTTAAAATCGCCCCCGCCGTACAAAAGCCCTATCGTTACGAAGCCTAAGTTTGCGGGGGCTTGAAACCACCCGATATCTTCGCTTTGGGTAACGAGCATATCCCTGACCGTTTTATAATCGGTGCCTTTGTCGAATTCATCCAAAACGAGTTTGACCGCCTTATATACCCTTGACGTTTCGGGCACCGACTTCAAGCCTTTTAAAATAACGGCGCGGGGGTCGCTTATAAAAAACGCGCTTGACTCGAGCGTTGCGGTGAATAGTTCCGCGTAAGTACCTTCCCCCATACCGTGATCGACGGACGCGTCCTGAAAGGCGTACTCGCACGCGATGGTCGGAAGCCCCGGGGCAAGGCACGCCCAAAGTTCGCTTCTTATCCACGCGCCGTTGCTGTTGCGCCACTTTTTATTATAAAGCTCGCCCGATAACGGCGCGGGCACGCCGTCGCGCAAATTTGCTTTCGCCTCGCCGTACTCCGACCAGTTGGGGTCGATGCCCATAAGCCAATATTCGCCGAGCGTGCGGGAATTGAAATACCAAGGCCCCTCGAACTCCATTGCCGTAAGCCACATGAGTTGCAGGTCTAAATCGTCGTTCGGAAGGGGAGTGCCCGGGGCGGAATTAAACCCCGAAACGTTTAAAAATTCCGTCGTGCCTTCAAACGGCGCGCCTATCGTGCCGCCGATGTTTTTGCCGAGCCAGCACGCGTAAATTTTATCGCGCAATTTTTCTTTGTTATATTTAATAACGCTTCTTACTCTCATAAAAAACTCCTTTTTTTTAAATTTTATTACGGCTTTTGGGCTTAGGCTACTATAATTCAATCAAAAGTTGTACAATTCCGTCAAAAAGTATTGAATTTTTAAAATTTTATGCTAAAATCAAGCTATGAACTATGAATTAAACGCTATAAACTTGCCCGTATTTTATAGCCCCGTCGAGTTAAAAGGCGGGGTAAGGGTCGCAAAAAGTTACGAACTCAGCGCAAGCCCGATAACCGCGCTTCACTACCACAACGCAATAGAACTCGGCTTATGTTTGAGCGGGGAGGGCGAAACTTACGCCGAAAACAGAATTTACAAATTCAAAAAAGGTTGCGTGCAGGTTTTCCCTCCGAAAACGCCGCACTTATCTAAAGCCTATGCGGGCGAGCCTGCGCGGTGGGTGTACGT
>CAKQMM010000147.1 GCA_934254755.1 uncultured Clostridia bacterium | reverse complement strand
GAAAATATCAGTGCAGTCCGCGTCGTAAAAGCCTACGTCCGCGAAGACTATGAAAAGCAAAAGTTTTCAAAGGCTTCCGATCAAGTTAGAAAGGACTTCACAAAAGCCGAGCGCATGCTTTCGTTCGCAAACCCGTTGATGATGGGGTGTATGTACGCGGCGCAACTTGCCATATTTATAATTTGCGGCAGGTTCGGCATACTCGGCGGCAACGTGTGGGTTGTAAGCAAACTGCAGATGCTCGTTTCCTACTCGATGTCAACGCTCATGAGCTTTATGATGCTGTCGATGATTTTCGTCATGATAACGATGTCTATCGCGTCCGCTAAGCGTATAAGCGAAGTTTTGGCTGAAAAAAGCGAAATCGAAAACCCCTTAAACCCCGTGTACGATGTTAAAGACGGTTCTATCGACTTTAAAAACGTCAACTTCAAGTATAACGAAACGGCTGAAAAGGACGCGCTTAAAGACGTCAATCTTCACATAAATTCGGGCGAAACGATAGGTATAGTGGGCGGCACCGGTTCGTCTAAAACGACGCTTGTAAACTTAATATCGCGCCTATACGACGTGACGAGCGGCGAGGTAGACGTCGGCGGCGTAGACGTCAGAAATTACGATTTGGACACCCTCAGAAACAACGTCGCGGTCGTACTGCAAAAGAACGTGTTGTTCAGCGGAACGATAGCCGAAAATATTCGCTGGGGCGATAAAGACGCAAGCCTTGACGAAGTTAAAAGGGTCTGCAAACTCGCTTGCGCCGACGAGTTTATTGAAGGCTTCCCCGATAAATACGACACGCATATCGACCAGGGCGGCGCGAACGTTTCGGGCGGGCAAAAGCAAAGACTTTGCATAGCGCGCGCTCTGCTGAAAAAGCCGAAGATCCTCATCCTCGACGATTCGACGAGCGCCGTCGATAATAAAACCGACGCTATGTTAAGAAAGTCTTTAAGCGAAAACATCCCCGACGTTACTAAAATTATAATCGCGCAAAGAATAGCGTCAGTCGAGCACGCCGATAAAATAATCGTTATGGATAACGGCAAGATAGACGCCGTCGGCACGCACGACGAACTCTTATACAAAAACGAAATTTACACCGAAGTTTACGTTACGCAAAACAAGTACGCTTTGAACGAAGGTAAAGGGGGTAACGACTGATGGCGGGCATGGGAATGAAAGGCAGGCGTACGGGGCCGAGAGTCAAAGTCAAAAAAGGCACCTTTACGCGCTTACTTAAATTTTTATTCAAAAACTATAAAGGTAAACTGATTCTCGTTCTGACGTGCCTCGTTTTATCGGCGATCGGCGGGAGCGCGGGCGGCATATTCCTTAAAAACGTAACCGCTTCTATAGCGGCGGGCGATTGGAACGCCTTCATAAAAGTAATAGTCGTAATGCTTGCCGTGTTTGCGGTGGCGATACTTGCAAACTTTTTGCGTTCGTTCATCATGGCGGGCATAACGCAGGGCTTTTTGCGCGACGTGCGCGACGCCATGTTCAAAAAAATGGAAGACTTGCCCGTTAAATACTTCGACGGGCACAACCACGGCGACATAATGAGCGTTTACACCAACGACGTGGACGCGCTCCGCCAGCTTATATCCGAAAGCTTGATATCGGTTATTCAAACGGCGGTCACGATAGTAATTTTAACCTGCACGATGCTGTTTTACAGCGTGTGGCTGACGCTTGTGGTCGCGTTGTTCGTCGTATTTATGGCGCTTATCGTCAAAAAAGTGGGCGGCAACAGCGCAAAATTCTTCGTAAGCCAGCAACAATCTCTCGGCGCGCTCGAAGGGTATATAGAAGAGTCGATGCACGGGCAAAAGGTTATTAAAGTGTTCACGCACGAACGTGAGTCCGAAAAAGCCTTCGATAAACTCAACGCCGACCTCGTTTCCGACGCGACGCGCGCCAACACTTTCGCGAATATCTTAGGACCTATGATGAACAATCTGGGCCACCTTTTGTATATCGCGATTGCTATCGTCGGCACGGTGCTTGCGGTGTCTGCCGCGCCCGAATGGGTTAAATCGTTCTCCGTTTCGGGGCAGGCGTTATCGCTTGCGATAATAATCGCGTTTTTGCCGATGAGCCGCAACTTTACCCAAAACGTTTCAAACGTAACCCAGCAATTAAACGCCATATTTATGGGCTTAGCGGGCGCGGAAAGAATTTTTGCGCTCATTGACGAAACGCCCGAAGAAGATAACGGCTACGTCACCCTCGTAAACGCCGAAAAGGACGCCGACGGAAATATTACCGAAAGCGCGAAAAGGACGAATTTATGGGCGTGGAAGCACCCGCATAAAGCGGACGGCACCGTCACTTATACCGAACTTAAAGGCGACATCGAGATGCACGACGTAGATTTTAGCTACGTACCCGAAAAACTCGTATTAAACGGAGTTACTTTGCACGCAAACCCGGGGCAGAAAATAGCCTTCGTCGGCGCGACGGGCGCGGGCAAAACGACGATAACGAACCTTATCAACCGTTTTTACGACATTGCCGACGGCAAGATAAGATACGACGGCATTAACATAAACAAAATAGCTAAAAAAGATTTAAGAAGGTCGCTCGGCATCGTGTTGCAGGACACCAACTTGTTTACCGAAAGCGTGCTTGAAAACATTCGCTACGGCAGACTTGACGCCTCCGACGAAGAGTGCGTGGCGGCGGCTAAACTCGTCGGCGCGGACGACTTTATAACCCGCCTCCCCGACGGCTACAACACCCTTTTAACGCAGGACGGTGCTAACTTGTCGCAAGGTCAGCGTCAACTTTTATCTATCGCGAGAGCCGCCGTTTCCGGCGCGCCCGTTATGATTATGGACGAAGCGACTTCGTCGATCGACACCCGCACCGAACTTTTAGTCCAGCGCGGTACCGATAAGCTTATGGAGGGCAGAACGGTTTTCATAATCGCGCACAGACTTTCCACCGTTCAGAACGCCGACGTTATAATCGTTCTTGACCACGGCAAAATTATCGAGAGCGGCACGCACGACGAACTTATCGCAAAACGCGGCAATTATTATAAACTTTATACAGGGGCGTTTGAACTCGATTAAATTTAATGAGCGGGTCCCGCTCGGCAAAAACGGCTTTGCTTTTACGCGAAGCCGTTTTTATGTGCGCCGTTTTGTTCGTTATTGGCGGCAGCGGTTTAAAATGCGGCTATAATAAAGCGATTTTCGGCAAAATAAGAAATTTGCGTTAAAATCGGTTTGCACGCCACGGACAACAGGTTGTTTTTTGTACGCGTACAAAAAATCATTTGTTTTTCACTCACAAACAGTTGTGTTTTAACTTAATATGTATTATTATGTTTACAACGACAATTAACGGAGAAACGAGATGTATATATCTACGCGCGGCGACGAAAAATTGACGGCGAGCAAAGCAATTTTAAAAGGGCTTAGCGGTAAAGGCGGGCTTTTTTTGCCCGAAAGTTTAGGCGCAATAAAAATAGACGAAAACTATCTTAAAAAGAGTTATAACGAAGTTGCTTTCGACGTGTTAAAACTGTTTCTGGACGATTTTACCGACGACGAGATAAAGTACGCTATAAATTCCGCTTACGACAAGGTAAACTTTCCGTCGGGCGCGGTCGGTTTTAAAACTTTCGGCAATTTAAGCTTTTTGGAATTGTTTTTGGGTCCGACCCTTGCGTTCAAAGATATGGCGCTTACGATGCTCCCCTACCTTATGGAAATAGCGAAGAAAAAGAACGGCGAAAAAAGGAAGTCGCTGATACTCGTTGCGACGAGCGGCGACACGGGCGGAGCGGCTTTATCGAGCTTTAAAAAGTCGGGCGAGTTCGACACCGTAGTTTTGTATCCGCACGGCGGCGTTTCCGAAATTCAGGAAAAGCAGATGCTTTATTATACCGACGCCCGCACCCGAGCTTACGCCGTTGACGGCAACTTTGACGATTGCCAAACCTTCGTAAAACAAATATTTTCCGGTTACGACGTTAAAGACGTAATTTTGTCTTCCGCAAACAGCATAAATATCGGAAGGCTCGTGCCGCAGGTTATTTATTACGTTTACGCCTACGTATCCGCCGTCAACGCGGGGGTTATCGCCCTTGGCGACCCTATAAACG
>CAKQMM010000146.1 GCA_934254755.1 uncultured Clostridia bacterium | reverse complement strand
CCGTTTAGCTCCAATTCACTCCGTCAACATGAAACTTCACTTAGACGAAGAATGGAACGACAACGCCGCGGTTGCGTTCAACGGTTGGAGAGTCGTTTCCAAACGCTTTGCGGTGTGGGACTACGGTTGTAACTTCAACGAAGGCATCGCGCCGTACGCCGACTGGGGCACTTTAAAGGGCAACCTTTTGATGTATCGCGATATCGGCGTTACCGAAATATTTACCCAGCTTCAATCGCGTACCAGCGGCTACGCTTTGCGCGCGTATAAAATTTGGATAAGGGCGCAGCTTTTGTGGAACGTCGATCAGGACGTTTACGCGCTCACCGAAGAATTCTTCAACGCATACTATCAGGAAGCGGGTCCTGTTTTACTTGAATATTACGAATGGTTGCAGTCCAAAATGCAGACTTTCGACGTTTTAGGTTACGACCACGGCTCTATTTATTAGCCTGAAATCGCTTCCACAAAATTCTTCAGCTACGAAGTAACCCAGTCTATGGGCAAGTTCTTCGAAGACGCGCTCAAAGCGATCGAACCGCTTAAAGCGACGGACCCCGAAAGATACGAGGTTCTTAACACGAGAATAAATTGCGAAAGTTTGTTCTACTGGTACCTTCTCATGAAGAACTATACGGGATTTTTAACCAAAGAAAAAGTCTACGAAATTTGCGATAACTTTGAAAAATACCGCCTTATAGCGGGTCTTAAAGTTAAAGTTATTTCGTCTAACGACCAACTTTGGGACGGTTACGCCGAAGGCATCAAAGCGTCTAAAAACTGATTTTTAAAACGGCAACCGCATTTGTCGGTTGCCGTTTTGAAAAAAACGTTATATAATATAGGCGTAAAATGAAACATTCGGTTAAAACCGAGAAGGGTGAACGATGAAAAAGAGCGATAAACTATATAAAACGATAGTAAAAGACATATCCGAAAAAAAATACGGAAGTTCGGGTTCGCGGTTTATAACCACGCGCGAACTCAGCAACCGTTATAACGTGTCGCTCGTCACCGCGCACAAAATCAAGCAGTTGCTGATAGAAAACAACAACATTCGTCAGATCGGCAAAAAATGCTTTCTGACGACGGGCGCGTTCGATAACGAAAGCGACGTGCAAAAGATTTTCACGCGGACTAAAACCATAGGGTTCCACTTCTCGAAAATCAACAACCAATACTTTTCGGATATCGCGACTTACGCGAGCGAATACGCGCACAAGCTTGGCTACAATATGGCTATTATGGTCTCGAATAACGACGAAGAAGCCGAAAAAGCCGCGCTCGACCAGTTTTTTAACATGCGCGTCGTGGGCGTTATTTCTTATGAAGGAGCTTACGCCGACAGAGAAAACCAACTTTATAAAAACTATCCGCTCCCGGTCGTGTTCTTGTCTTCCGACCGCGCCAACGGCAAAAGCGATATAAGCACCGTCGATAACAATCTTCTTTCGATGAGCATTGCGACCCATCTTGTCGAACAAGGCTATAAAAAGTTTTTGTTCGTCACCAACAGCCGCAGCGTTATATCGCAGACCCGCCAGAACGGGTTTGAAAAGGAACTGAACAAGCACGGATATTCCATTGAAAACAAAGACAACGTGTTTTTCGACGGGAATTTAAGCGGGGCGTTTTACCTTATGCTTAAAAAAGTGCTCGCTTCGGGCGACCCCGTGGGGATATTCTGCTATCACGACATACTTGCCGCGGCGGTTATGGATTTGTGTATCAAGCACGACATAGCTTGCCCGCAACAGGTCGGCATAGTAGGCTTCGATAACTTATCCGATCTTCCTTACGACGACATCACGTCGGTCGAATATTCCAAAAACAGCGTCGTTAAACAAGCGATTGACGTTTTAGTCAACAAAAACCAGAAAGACGAATTCGAAACGAAGTACATTTCGGGCTACCTTATCATAAGAAGGAGTTCGTCGCTAAGAAAAAACTAACCGACTTAAAAAACTAACGGAGGCAATATGGAAAAGGTAACTTCCATCGAGCAGGGCGTAGCGCAGTATTTTAAACTGGGCGGACTCGGCGAAGCTAAGGAATATAAACTTATTAAAAGAAAGAATGGGGAATTTACCGACTTTATAGAATTTGACGGCAAAAAGTACCCCGTGTTTTCATGGAGAAGCGAACCGCAGACCGCTTCGGTTGCGGGCAGCGCGAAAAACAGAATGGGGGATAGTTGCAGCTTTAAAATTTCGGGCGCGGTTCCGAAAGATTTCGGGCTTGACAGGTTCATTTATCGCGAACTTGACGTTGCGGAGTGGACGCTCGACTCTAAAATCAAACACTTAACCGCTTTCGTAAACAACAACGCGGCTAACATTATAGTCAGAATGGAAAACGATAAAGTTGCCGTTCTGGAACTTGCGGCATCGCTTCCCGCGGGCGCGGCGGAGCAGGTTCGCCACACCGCGTGGGGAACGGTCGGCATGGCTTCCGACAGGGTCGTTTCAAATAAAATTCGTCCGCAAGGCGTTTATTATTATAACGACGTCGACCCCATACCCACAACTTTTAACGACGATTTATACTATATGTACGGGCTTAATCAGGACGATACCGCCGAAGCGGTCTGCGTGGTGCAGATGCTTTTGGGCGCGTTCAGCGGCGAAGAGTTTCTGAAAAAAGACGAAGCTTTAAAAAAATACGTAAAAGCCGTTTATCTTTCCGCCGAAACGGGCGAAAGAGTTGCGTTTTAGGGGGCGGTTATGGAAAACAATCAGACTATTAAACCTTTAAAGATGGCTATAACCGGTTGGGAAAACGGTCATTCCTACTGGCTTTACTTAGGCGCGAGGGGAAACCCCCTCGTCGAACTCGTCGCCGTATCGTTCGGTCCGCGCGAAAGGATAGTGCATGAAAACCGTCTCGGCGCGCACGCTTTCGACGATTTGGACGTTTATTACGACACCGAACAAATGCTTAAAGAACACCCCGAAATCGAAGCGTGCATAATAGGCGGCTCGAACGACACGCACATGCGCGACTTCCGCTTGTGCGCCGAACGCGGCGTTCACGTCGTTTCGATGAAGGTCCCCACTCTTGACAGCGACGAATATCAGCAGATGATAGACCTTAAAGAAAAGTACGGCATTAAGGTTCACATCGAGCTTGAAATGAGATGGCACGCCGAAGTTCAGCGCGTCAAAGAACTTATGAACACGGGGGCGCTCGGCGAAATAACTTCGTTTTGCGCGTACAACTACTCGCATTATCCCATGTGGTGGATGCACTGGATGGATATCCCCGAAAAATCTTACGGAAAACGCGTGCCTTTATATCCCGGCGCAAAACACTTCCGAGGCGGCGCGCTTACCGACCACCCGCATATTTTCGACCTTGTCCGCTATATGACGGGTAGCGACTTCGATACGGTCTACGCCGAGGTCGCGCCTAACATGCGCGACGGCACGGAAGAAGAAGATTTAGTCTACATAATCGGCAAAATGAGAAACGGCGTTATCGTTTCGCTCGACCCCTCTTACGCTAACCGCGAACCGGAGCAGTGCAGAACTTACGACGGAAAAATCAACATGTATCCCCGTCCCGTTCAGGTCGAACTTGCCGTCAACGGTACCAAGGGTGCGATTTTGTGCGACGCTTACGGTTCCAACACCGTAGAGTGCTTATACGGCAAAGACTTCGAGTACCGCGTAGGCGGAGCGGGATATCAGGTTTCGGGCGGCAGGGGCGAGTTTTTAACGAACTTCGTTAAAAGCATACGACTCGGCGGAGAGTATAAAGAGCCTATCTCGCTCGTTGACCACCGCCGCACCATCACCGCTATAAACGCTTGCTACGACAGCATTTATTACGGCAAAGAAATCAAAGTAAAATATCACGACGAAAAGTAATTTTTACTCCTTTCGCCGCGATGCGGCGGCAAAAAATCGTCGCAAAAAAAGCTATAAAAAAATCTCAAACCGCGGTTTGAGATTTTTTGTTTTGTGATGAGTAAAACGGTTAGAGGAGTTGGAGATCGCCCCCTTTGGCGTGAGGGCAAGGGTAAAAAGAAGTCAAGCGCGCTTCCGCGGAGATTCTTCGCCTACGGCTCAGAATGACAAAATGGATGGGTCGCCGTGGCGTTACCGCTACGACCCACTACCCACC
>CAKQMM010000145.1 GCA_934254755.1 uncultured Clostridia bacterium | reverse complement strand
CTTATAAGGTAGAGGACTCCGCCGTTTTATGCGCGGCGGAAGGTTCGGCAAAAGAAGTGCTTTTGTCTAAGTCGCCGCTCGATAATGTTTCGAGCTTCGCGCTTATCAAAATTCTGATACGCGATTCGACCAACGCAAGTTCCGTCTACCCCACCACTCTTAAAGACTTTACCTCCGGCTACTACTCCCGTTCGCGCTTCGGGTTTATGCCGTTTATACGAATCGTTAAAACGCAGGATAAAGCGGACGACGGCGGAAGCGGCGGAAGCGAAAGCGCGAGCAGCGGGCTTTCGGGCTCGTCGTCGGGGAGCGACGGAGGCGGCACCGATAAGCAAAACAGCGACGGGACCGTCGTTTTCGACGCAAGTTCGCTCCTTTTATTCGACGGGGGCGTAAAAGCGGGCAAGTTCGACGAATATCAGACTCTTTTTTACTCCCTTTTATATAAGAGCACGACGGAGGCGTATTTTAAAGTCGATTCGGTTGACGACGACGGGAACGCGGGCGTGTTTTTAATGGCTATAACAGGCTCTAAGTGTAAGAAAAAATTATGCTTTGACGGCAAAAAATTCACCTATAAAATCACGCTCGACTTATACCTTAAAATCGCGGATTCGAACGATAATCAAACTATATCGACGATTTCAAACTTAGGTAAACTCAACGATAAAACTATCGACGCGGCTCAAAATTACGCCGCCGGCGTGCTTGAAAGCTTATTCGTCTCGGCAAAAAGCGGGGCGGTCGACGTGTTTAATTTAAAAAACGAACTATATAGGTTTTACCCCAAAAAGTACGACGATAATTACGCCAAAATCGTAAGCGATATAACGCCCGCAATAACCGTTAAAGCGCACAATTTCAGTTGACTTTTTTATAAATTAAAAGTACACTTTTTATATGAAATACAGCGTTTTACTTTTCGATTTAGACAACACCCTTTTAGACTTTAATAAAGCCGAAGAACACGCCTTTTTTATGACGGCAAAAAATCAAGGCGTAACTTTTACTAAAAAAGATTACGACGAATATCACAAAATTAACGACAAGTGGTGGAAGCTGCACGAAAAGGGGCTGTATACCCGCGACGAAATCGTTCTATACCGCTACGCCGAATTTTTTAAACTTAAAGGGGTAAGCTTATCGCCCGAAAAATTCAACGCCGAGTATATGATAAACTTAGGCGAAGGGAAGTTCACCGTTACGGGTGCGGAAGAAGTTTTAAAAACGCTTAAAACTATGGGCGCGCAAATTTACGTCGTAACGAACGGCGTCGTGTCCATTCAGAACCGAAGGCTAAAAGATAACCCCGTCACGCCGTATATAGACGGAATGTTCGTGAGCGAAAAAATAGGCGTGCCGAAGCCCGACGTTCGGTTTTTTAAAGCCGCAGAGGAAGAATTCGGGATACGCTTTGACGATAAAACGCTGATTATAGGCGACAGTTTATCGAGCGATATTGCGGGCGGAAAAAACGCGGGAATTAAAACTTGTTGGTTTAACCCCCGCGGCGCAGCGAACGATTCCGCCGTAAAACCCGATTACGAGATAGAAGATTTGGTTGATATATTAAAAGTGGTTAGCGGATAGCAGTTAGCGAATAGCGGTTAGAATACGCTACCCTTGCCCCACTTGTTAAATGGGGGTGCCTTTGCGGAAACGCAACGGCGGGGGGGATTGGCTCGTCTTATATAAAATTTATCCGCTTTTTAGCGGAAGGAGCAAGCCCCTTCCCTACGTTAAATTTTACGGGTTTTTCTTAAATCAAAACGTCAAAATAAACAATTTACCGCAAACAAAAACGGCTTGAATGATCAAGCCGTTTTTAATTTTAATTTTATTCTGCTTTGTTAGCTTTTAATGCCTTTCCTTCCAAAGTTACCGCGTCGAATAAATCGGTTACTTCTTTCGAGGGAGCTTTAGTTAAAAGCGAAACGACGACTGCCACTATAAGCCCGACGATGAACCCGGGGACTATTTCGTAAACCTGAGAGTTGTAAGCGACGCTTGTGAACCCGTAGTACTCGAAGTTGAATAAAACCATCCACAAAACGGAAACCAAAAAGCCAGTTATAATTCCCGAAACCGCACCTTTATAATTGAAACGCTTCCAGTAAAGCGATAATAACATCGCAGGACCGAACGCCGCGCCGAATATCGACCACGCCGCCGAAACAAGACTCATTATCGAACTGCCGCCCGCAAATATCGCAAGCAGCAACGCAACCACGGTGACGATTAACACGCCTGCCCTTCCGACCCATAAAAGCTCCTTATCGTCGGCGTTTTTACGGATAGCCGTTTTATATATATCGGACGAGAACGCGCTTGACGACGCGAGAAGCTGACTGTCCGCCGTACTCATGGAAGCCGCGACTATCGCCGAAAGCATTATGCCGCCCAAAAGCGCGACCGCGCCCCAACTCATCGTTTTTCTTATAAGGTAAACGAAAATCATTTCGCTACTACCGTTATCGGGCAATTCTGTGCCGAAGAATTTGCGGGCGATAAGCGCCATAAAGGTGGTCATTAAAAGTATCATAAACGTCCAAAAACACCCGAGCTTTTGCGAACGGCGCATCTCTTTTTCGTCTTTTATTGCCATGTACCTGACCAGTATGTGCGGCATACCCGCGTACCCTAAGCCCCAGCCTAAACCGGTTATTATGCTCGCCACGCTCGGCCAGTCGAACTTGCCGCTCGACAAAAAGTTATAGTAGTTTGCGGGGAGCGGGTCGGTCGAATATACGCCGTTGCCGATAACGCCGCACGCAACTATGGGTACGAGCATCAGCGCAAAAAGCATAAGCATGCCCTGCACGAAGTCCGTCCAGCAAACCGCCGAAAACCCGCCCAAAAGGGTGTATATAACGATGACGCCCGCCGAAATAATCATAGCCGCCGTTTCGTTAATACCCATAATGGAACTGAAAATCAAGCCGCACGCTTTTATAGACGACGCCGAATAAATGCAGTACGCTATAACGAAGATTATCGCGCTTGCGATTCTAAGCGACGGGTTAGATTCTTTAAACCTGTTCTGAAGATATTGCGGAACGGTTATTGCGTCGTCCGCTTTTATGGAATATCTTCTGAGTTTAGGCGCGACGAATATCCACGCAAGGCACGTGCCTATAACCAAGCCTATCGAAATCCAGACTTGACCTAAACCGCTGAGATATATCGCGCCGGGGAGCCCCATTAAGCACCACGCGCTCATATCGCTTGCGCCCGCAGAAAGCGCGGACACCAAGCCGTTCATGTTTCTGCCGCCTAAAAAGTAGTCTTTTTCGCCTTTATCTCTGCTCTTTACGAAAAACCATACGCCTATACCGAGCACGACGGCAAAGTATAAAACGAATGATACGACTTCATAGCCGTTCACCTTGGATAGTAAACCGTTCAACATTTTTTCTCCTGTTTTTATATAGAAAACTCTATTTGGTCATAAATTAGTGAAATTCTAAAAAATAATAACACTTTTATTGTAAAAAATCAATCGTTTAAGGCAAATTAGCGGGTTTAGCCGACGTTTTTTTGAGTTTTAGGGTTTCTACATCTTAGGGGGAGCTTAAGTTATCCCGCGGAAGCAAACGCGGAAGTTAAATAAAAGCGGGGTTTTAAAACCCGTAAAACCTAACGTAGGGCGGGGGTTTGCTCCCGCCGCTGTTATCGTGAGTTATATAAATAGATATATCCCGTCACCCTGAGCGATAGCGAAGGGTCTAGGCGGCACGCCGCATTTTTATATAGAGCCAGCCAATCCCCCCGAATAAAAAGCAATCGAAGATTGCCGCTTCCGCGGAGATTCTTCGCTTACGCTCAGAATGACAGTAAAGGCGGGTCGTCGAGGGCGCCGACCCCTACGAGTTTCTAACCACTATCAGCATTCTAACCACTTATCACTAATTTAGCCGACGGGGAGGAGCAATTAGTTATGAGTTAGCGGTTTTGGGAATTAGCGCCGTTTTAGGCAAGGCAGTTGCCCGCCGCTGTACTTTTTGTACTGCAAGCGGCAACTAACGCCGAAATAAATCGTATTTTAAACCGCGAAACGCAACGATATAACTAATTGAACGACGGGGAGGAGCAATTAGTTATGAGTAGAATTTTTGCCGAATTAAAATTGCGTTTAGGCGAGGCAAACACCCGAAGCCGTACTTGCCG
>CAKQMM010000144.1 GCA_934254755.1 uncultured Clostridia bacterium | reverse complement strand
TGCGCGTCGCTTTTTGCCTTTACGGGTTGCAACAATACGGGAGGCGGCGGCGACGATAACGGCGACAATACAGGCGGAACCGATTTACCTCCCCTAAGCACGGTGACCGTAACCTTTATAATCGACGGCGAAGTTAAAGAAACGCAAACGGTAAATTACGGCAAAAACTTTTCAAAACCTTCCGTAAACGTAGAAAAGGAAGGTTACACTTTTGAGGGTTGGCAACGTGAAAACGGCAGATTCGTCAATTTCAACCTGCTTGACGAAACGAAAGTGACCGAAGATATTACGCTTACCGCCGCGTACTCCGTAAACTCGTACAAAATCGAGTTTTACTATATGGAAAAGCAATTAGGCGCAACTCAAAAAGTTGAATACGGCAAAAGCTTTGCTCTGCCCGACGACGACAGCGTTATCCCCGCGGCTGTCGGCACGGTTAAAGGATATAAACTTCGCGGCGGCGACGGCGCGCTCATTAAAAAAGCGGATATGGATTTAACCGTTAGGCGCGACGCGGGTTACGACGTTATCGCAACCCTTAACCCGTACGAGTCGATTGAACTTATAAGCTTTAACACCGAGTTCGAGCTTAACGACAGATATTTGGCGGGTGACGACGCGGAAGTAAAAGTCACCTTTGCAGACGGAACCGAGTACGTTTTAAAAGAAAGCGAATACGAAATAATCGCACCCGAAGACTTCGGCACGGAAGAAAAAGACTACGAAATTAAAGTTAAAATAAAACTTCTTGACGATATGGAAAAGACTTTAACCGCAACCGTAAAACGAAACAAAGACAAAATAAGCGTGCTTTTTATCGGCAACAGCTACTCTGACGACACGATAGATTTATCTTACAACGTCGCAAAAAGCGCGGGCTTTAAAACCATTGAATTAGCAACCCTTTATTACCCCGGCTGCACCATAAATCAGCACATTGATTTTATGAACAAAAACGAAGCCGCTTATATCTTCCGCTACTTTAAAGAAGACGGCAAGTTAAACATTCCGACCGATATAGGCGACGGCGTTCCGAAATCCACAATGCTTTACGGCATTAAGTATAAGGATTGGGACTATATAATTTTACAACAAGGCAGCCGCGAAAGCGGGCTTCCTGCCGCGTACGGAAACATAAACGTGCTCATAAACTACGTTTTAGCGAACGCGACCAACAAAAATGTTAAACTCGCGTTCAACATGACCTGGGCATATCGTCAAGGGAGTTCTAACGGCGGTTTTGCGAACTATAATAATGACCAACAAAAAATGTACGACGGAATTATAGAGTCGGTAAAAACGCAAATCGTACCGAATAAAAACTTCGTTAAAATCATTCCTAACGGCACCGCCGTTCAAAACGCGAGAACTTCGCTTATAGGCGACAACTTAACGCGTGACGACGCAGACCACTTAACTTTAGACTTCGGGCGCTACGTCGCCGCAATGAACTTTATAAGCGTTATCGGCGGCGTGAGCGTTGACGATATTAGTTACGCGCCCGCAAACCTTTCAAAAACTTATATAAGCATTGCGAAAGAAAGCGTTAAAAACTCTATCGCTACACCATTTAAGGTTACGAAGTCTAAATACGCTCCCGCAGACGCGTCGTCTATCGAAGGTAAAACCGCGGCGAACCTTACCTTTACGAAAGGTTACTACTACTCGTCGAACAATAACGGAACCTACACCGATATTATATCGTCCGCGGGCAATTCAAGCCAGTATTTTTGCACCGTTAAATTCAATAAAGAAACCCTTCCCGTAGGCTCGGTTTTGTATATCGCTTCAGGGTATCAGTATCGCCCCGAAGGCTGGATTAACGGCGCGAGAAACACCGACGCCACTCGCCCCGCAAACGTTTCGACGACTTACGTTATCGTCACCGAAGAATGGTGGGGAAGCTTTACGGAAAGAGCGTTCAACGTTTCGAAAATCGGTACGCCCGACATCTCGGGCGAAGCCGCAAAAATGCCCGAAACGTTTAAAATTTACCTTACGACATAAGTTAAAACGGGGGCGTTTACCCGCCTCCTAAACAGCACAAGGCATTGCAATCGTTATCGCTTTTATTTTAACGGCGATAAAACTTTCAAAATTTGCTTAGCCGATGCGCCGCCGTTAAAACGCTTTGCGCCGTAAAGAGCGTATTTTTGAGTTTAGTTTTGGCGAGCGTAAGGGATGCTGTACTATAAGTACTGCGCCCGCACGGTCACCGAAAATAACCAAAAAGCCGCCTTTACGGTAATTAGCGATAATGATTAAAATGCCTACACTACTTCTCTTTCATTTTCCTAATAAATTACCCCTTAAACTTCTTGCGTTGCATCAAGATTAAGGGGTAATTTAATGTCTTTTTTTATTAAGTTATTAAGGCTTTCGCCGCCCGTTATTCGGTCTTAAATAAACTATCTATTATCGCTTTTGCGGCGACTTTACCCGCGCCCATTGCGGATATGACGGTGGCGGCACCCGTGACCGCGTCGCCGCCCGCATAAACGCCGTCGCGCATCGTCCGCCCCGTTTCGTCAACGATAATTCCGCCGCGCGCGTTTACGGTCAAATTCGCAGTGGTGTTTTTAATGAGCGGGTTGGGGGAAGTTCCTATCGCCATAATAACCGTGTCCACGCTTATATCAAACTCGCTTCCCGCAATTTCGACGGGGCGGCGGCGACCGCTTTCATCGGGCGCGCCGAGTTCGGTTCTTATACATTTTATGCCGTTTACCGTGCCGTTTTGGGGGTCTTTGGGGTTATCGGCGTTAAAGTTCGCGGTTATTTCCACGGGAGAGCAAAGGGTTAAAAACTCAACGCCTTCTTCCGCCGCGTTTTCGACTTCTTCGCGCCGCGCGGGGAGTTCTTCCATAGAGCGGCGATAGACGATATACACCTTTTCAGCCCCTAACCGAAGGGCCGTGCGCGCCGCGTCCATCGCGACGTTTCCGCCGCCCACGACCGCAACTTTTTTGCCGCGTTTGACGGGCGTGTCGCTATTCTCGCTATACGCGTGCATAAGGTTTACGCGGGTTAAAAATTCGTTAGCCGAATAAACGCCTTTAAACTGTTCGCCCGCTATGCCCATAAATTTAGGAAGCCCCGCTCCGCTGCCGATAAACACCGCTTTATAACCCGCCGCAAACAGTTCGTCAACGTTCACGGTTTTGCCGACAACTTCGTTCGTTTTAAAAGTTACGCCCAGACGTTTAAGCTCGTCCGTTTCCTTTTTTACTATGCTTTTAGGCAGCCTGAATTCGGGTATGCCGTAGGTTAAAACGCCGCCCACCTTGTGAAGGGCTTCGTAAACGGTTACGCTAAGCCCCGCGGCGGCTAAATCGGCGGCGCAGGTAAGCCCCGCAGGCCCGCTTCCGACAACCGCAACCTTTATCCCGCACAAATTCTCGTTTTTAACATTAACCCTGCCTAAATCGTCCGTTTCGCCCGCTACGGCTTTTTTGCTTGCATTGTCGGCAACGAATCTTTCAAGCCTACCTATCGCGACGGGTTCGCCCTTTATTCCGCGCACGCAACGCGCTTCGCACTGCGTTTCCTGCGGGCAGACCCTTCCGCAAACGGCGGGCAAAAAAGACGTTTCGCTTATCACTTTATAGGCCGCGTCCACGCCGTTTTTTATAAGTTCCGATATAAACGACGGAATTTGCACGTTTACGGGGCACCCCTTAACGCAAGCGGGGTTTTTGCAGTTCAAGCACCTCGCCGCTTCTTTAAGCGCGAGTTCGCTCGTATAACCGAGCGCTACTTCGCCAAAGTTTTTAACCCGATCTTCGGGCTTTTGCGTAGGCATCGGATATTTTTTTAAACTTAAATCGAAATTCGCCATACTACACTTCCTTTTTGAGCAAATTGCACGCCTTTTCGTAAGCGGCGCGCTCGAATTCGCCGTACTGGTTAAGCCGAGTCATCGCCTCGTTAAAATCCACTTCGTATCCGCTGTAATCGGGGCCTTCGACGCAGGCAAAACTGACTACGCGCTTGCCGCCGCGGTTAAGGGTTAATCTGCAACAGCCGCACATGCCCGTGCCGTCAATCATTATCGGGTTCATCGAAACGGTTACGGGTATGCCAGTCGGCTTAACCGTTTCGGTCACGAATTTCATCATTATAACGGGACCTATCGCGATAACTTCGTCAAATTTTTCGCCGTCGTTTAAAAGTTTGGCAAGGGGAACGCACACGTTGCCCCTTTC
>CAKQMM010000143.1 GCA_934254755.1 uncultured Clostridia bacterium | reverse complement strand
ACAATAACAACGCCCGTTTGCTGAATTCGCCGCCATAGCCGCTTCCGGCAATATGAAAAACAAATTACCCTTCCCCCTTTAACGAGGGGCAATGAGTAGGCAAAAATTAAGCGCGGCAGGAGCAAGCCCCTGCCCCTACGTTAGGTTTGCGAAGTTTTAAGTCACAAAAAAGCGCGGCTTGATTGCCGCGCTTTTCAAGTTTAGTTAGCGATTAAAATTAGTCGTCAATTTTTTCAAGAAGTTTAAGGTCAACGCCTTTTTCGGAGATTTTTATAATCTCAACTTTAACGGTGTCGCCGAGTTTAAGCACTTCTTCAACGCTTTCGATGCGCTTATCGCTCATCTTCGAGATGTGAATCATGCCGTCTTTCGTCGGGGTGAGTTCGCAGAACGCGCCCACTTTCGGGAGAATTCTGACGACGGTAGAAATAAACATATCGCCGACTTCAAGGTCTTTAGCGATGGACTGTACGATTGCTTTCGCCTGATTTGCCCTGTCCATATTTTCGTCGTAAGTGGCGATATAAACCTTGCCGTCGTCTTCGATGTCGATTTTAACGCCCGTTTCGTCGATGATTTTGTTGATGGTTTTTCCGCCGGAACCGATAACGTCTTTAATCTTTTCGGGGTCGATGTTAAAGGTGATAATCTTCGGAGCGTATTTGGAAAGGCTGGGGCTTACTTCGGGGAGGACTTCAAGCATTTTGTTGAGAATGAAGTGTCTGCCTTCGTTTGCCTGCGAGATAGCCTTTCTTAAAATGGCTTCGTCGATGCCCTTGATTTTAATATCCATCTGAATTGCGGTTATGCCCTTAACGGTACCCGCAACCTTGAAGTCCATATCGCCGAGGAAGTCTTCCAAGCCCTGAATATCGCTCATAACGGAACTTAGCCGCTTACAACGTCTTTGATAAGACCCATTGCAATACCCGCAACCGGAGCCTTAATGGGAACGCCCGCGTCCATAAGGGCAAGGGTCGAACCGCAAACGGAGCCTTGCGAAGTGGAGCCGTTTGAAGATAAAACTTCGGAAACGAGCCTTATAGCGTAGGGGAATTCTTCAACCGACGGAATAACGGGTTCAAGCGCCCTTTCGGCAAGCGCGCCGTGACCGATTTCACGACGGCCGGGGCTCTTTAACGCCCTTGCTTCACCGGAAGCGTAACCGGGCATATTGTAGTGGTGAATGTAGCGTTTAGCGACTTCGTCGTCAAGACCTTCGAGTTTCTGAACTTCGCTGATAGTGCCGAGCGTACAAGTGGTCATAACCTGAGTTTGTCCGCGCGTGAACACGCCAGAACCGTGAACCCTCGGCAAAATGCCGTGCTCACACCAGATGGGACGAATTTCGGTCAAAGTTCTGCCGTCCGGACGAACGCCGAAGTTGGTAATTTTTGCTCTGACCTTTTCTTTCGTTATATAGTAAAGGGAGTCTTTAATTTCCCTTGCCATGTCGGGATAAATATCGGCAAAATGCTCTAAGCAGTCTTTTTCGACTTCGTCTTGCCTATTCTGACGAACTTCTCTGTCGAACGTGTCGAGAGCCCAATCAAGCTTTTCGCCCGCATATTCGCGTACGGCTTTATCGAGATCTTCGGGAACGTGATAAAGTTCCATTTCAAGCTTCTTTTTGCCGCAAGCCGCAACGATTTCTTCGATGAAAGCGCACTGGCGTTTGATTTCTTCGTGACCGAACAAAATAGCTTGAACCATTTCTTCGTCGGAGATTTCTTTACTGCCCGCTTCAACCATCATAATAGCGTCTTTCGTGCCGGACAAATATAAGCTTAATCTGCTCTTTTCGCGCTGAGCGGAGTCGGGGTTGATTACGTATTTGCCGTCAACCATTCCTACCAAAACCGAGCCGGTGGGACCTTGCCACGGAATATCGGATATGGAAAGCGCGACGGAACTGCCGAACATCGCAAGCGGTTCGGGCATAATGTTCGTATCGACCGAAAGCGCGGTTGCGATAACGGTTACGTCGTTAAAAATACCCTTGGGGAAGAGGGGACGAATGGGTCTATCTATAAGACGGGAAACGAGAATAGCTTTGTCGCTTGCCCTGCCCTCTCTCTTTTTAAACCCGCCGGGAATTTTGCCGACGGCGTACATTTTTTCTTCATAGTCTACGCTGAGCGGGAAGAAGTCCATTCCTTCTCTCGGAACGGGAGCCATGGTTACGTTCACCATAACGACGGTGTCGCCGCACTTAATCATGCACGAACCGTTAGCCTGCTGAGCGTACTTGCCGACGTCAACGGTGACTTCGCGCCCGCCGATTTCGGTTTTAAACACTTTGTGATTTTCTAACATTTTGTTCTCCTTAATACCTTAATTTTAACTCTGATAGTCAGTATGTATGCGCTAAAAAGCGCGTTTTTTATTTTTATCGCGGGTTATATAAGCGGTTATTTTTTTAATTGCGCCGCAAATATTCGTTTTCAGCCGAATTTACGCGCTGCGCTACCGCCGAATTTAAACCCGTTATATTTAAAATAGGGAGCTTTAAAAAACCCCCTATCTTGATTACTTTCTTAAACCGAGCCTTGCAATAAGAGTTCTGTACGCTTCGATATCTTTAGATTTAAGATAATCTAAAAGACCTTTTCTGCGACCGACCATTTTCATAAGACCGCGACGAGAATGTTTATCGTTGTTGTTCTTTTGAAGGTGTTCGTTCAAGTGGTTGATTCTTTCGGTTAAAAGCGCAACCTGAACTTCGGCGGAACCGGTGTCGCCGTCGTGAGTTTTGTAAGCTTCGATAATGCCGGTTTTAAGTTCTTTTTCCATTTTATTTATCCTCCGTTATGGAAATATTCGCTCTCGACCAAGCAAAGAGCGTCGAGTATTCGCAACGCTTAGCCGAAAGTACGCATATATTCTAACACACGTTTTTAAAAATAGCAAACGTTTTCGCTTGCGTTACGCGTTTTTATTTTCGCCGAATAATTTTTTCTTTTCCTCTATTATTTCGTCAACCTTATCTATATAGGTTTTTATATCTTTAGGCGCGCCGTAACGCTCGATTCTATCTTCGCTTTTTATAACGACTTTTGAAACGGCGTTCGCCCCGCAAGCAACGTTATTAGAAGTTTCTTCCATAACGTCAACGTTATAGACGCACGCTTTGCCCTTTTTAGCGTAACCGACGTTTTCAAAATTGCCCGCCATATATTTTTGGCGGTATAAGTAATACGGCTCGTACCCCGCCCCTTTAAGCGCGGTGTAAGCGTACGTCAGCATTTTATCGAGTTCGCCCGCAGTAAGCCGCGCGGTGCGTTCTTTTAAAACCGACCCTTTTTTAAGCGACAAAGTGTGCACGGTTGCGTTTTCGGGCGAAAGTTCGATTATTTTATCTATCGTCGCCTTAAAGTCGCTAAAACTTTCTTCGGGTAGCCCCGCAATAACGTCGCAATTTATATCGAAGCCGTAACTTTTAGCGAGTTTGAATTTTTCAATTATGTCTGCGCCGGTGTGTTTGCGCCCGATAATTTTAAGCGTTTCGTCCTTAAAAGTTTGCGGGTTTACGCAAACGCGCGTAACGCCGAAGCTTTTTAAAATTTCAAGTTTTTCGCTCGTAATTTCGTCGGGTCGCCCCGCTTCGACGGTGAATTCGACCCCGTCTTTTATAAGAGGCTTTAAAGCCGTTAAAATTTTAATTAAATCGCCCGTGTTTAAACATATCGGCGTGCCGCCGCCGAGGTAGACCGCGCGCACGTTCGGCGTTAAATTTATAGAACCGTTTATTTCTTTTACGAGCGCGTCCGCATAGAAAGACGCGTACTTGCTTTTAGATATTTCCTCAGAGATAAACGAGCAATAAACGCACCGCGACGGACAAAACGGAACGCCGATGTAAAAATCGGAAAATTCTGCGTTTCTATCTAATATTTTGCACTGCGTTTTAATTATATCGCGGGTGAGCGAAATTTTATCGTCGCGCACCGAAAACACCTTTTTAAACTCGCTTTCAAACCCCTCCTTAAAGCTCCGCGCCATTTTGACGGGGCGTATCCCCGTAAGCGCGCCCCAAGGGAGATTTTCGCCGTAATGATCGGACAAGATTTTGTATAACGCGAGCTTTGAAAACCGCTTTTCGTACCGCTTTAATTCGATGGCGGTTTCGGCGTGTTTTTGCGCCTTGAATTCATAAACTTTTCCGTTTAAGGTGAACTTATCGAAATACTCGTCGCCGTCGGTTTTTTGT
>CAKQMM010000142.1 GCA_934254755.1 uncultured Clostridia bacterium | reverse complement strand
TCCTGGTAATCGTAAACGAAAAGGCATGCGCCGCGCTCAAAAAGCAGTCGCGCGTCACTCTTGTCGATTGCGGCAGGCTTGACGACGCGCTCATCGCCAAGTGGATAATGAAGCGCGCGCTTTTAAGCAAAGTGGCGATAGACCAAAGCGCGGCCGATCTTTTAATAGAATATACGCTCGGAGACATGACCCGCGTTTCGACGGAAACCGAAAAGCTTATCGCTTATGCAGGCGAGAACGGCGTTATCGACGAGCAAGCGGTCGAAGCCGTCGCGGTAAAAGACGTTGACTACGAGGTTTACGAGCTTACCGAGTGCATAGCCGTAGGCAACAGCGGCAAGGCGTTTGAAATTCTAAAAGCAATGTTTGATAAAAACGAAGATAAGCAAAGGCTTTTCACCGCGATTTTTTATCATATACGGAGGCTTTTTTACGCCGCTATATCTGCGGCGAGCACGGCTGAACTTGCAAATACGCTCGGCGTGCACGAATACGCCGTTATTAAGGCAAAGCAACAGTCAAAACGCTTTAAAGTTAAGCGTTTAAAGCGCATCATGGATAAGTTCCAAGAGCTTGACGCCGACTTTAAGAGCGGCGAAATAACCGTGAACGACGCGCTTTTCAACTCTATTTTTGAAATTCTGACGGAAGAGTGATATGGAAGCATTAAAAAACTTTTTTACAAACAAAATACCGCATATTATGGACTACGTCGATTTACCCGTGTTTATAGGCGAAATTTTAGCCTTCACGGTGATAACTTTCGGCGTGGTCAGGTTGCTTAGAGAGAACAAGGCGTCTAAACTGTACGCAGTGCTTTTATTGTACGCGCTTATATTCGGCGTTGTGTTCGTCGCGCTCGGTGCGCCCGCGTTTACCTACGTTTTAGTGTATCTTATAGCGGTCGTCACCATTATAATGCTGTTTGCGACCGAAATTAAACGCATCGTATGGGGCGGCGGAAAAATAAACGCAAAGGTGTCCGTAAAACAAGCGGAGGCGGTTAAGTCTAACGCGGGTAAAATAAACGCCTGCATAAACGAGATTATAAAGGCACTTCAGAACATGTCTAAAAACGACGTCGGCGCGATTATAGTTTTATCGAACTCACGCATACCCGAAAATATCATCAACAGCGGCACTCGGCTTGACGCAATGATAACGGGTAACCTTATCGAAAGCGTTTTCTTCCCCAAAACCCCCCTTCACGACGGGGCAATGATAATTTACGGCGACAAAATTCAAGCCGCGGGATGCTTTTTACCGCTATCTCAGCAGACGGACTTACCTAAATACTTAGGCACGCGCCACCGCGCGGGCATAGGCATAACCGAAACGATAAACGTAACGAGCATTATCGTCAGCGAAGAAACGGGCATAATAAGTTACGCGCAGGGCGGCAGAATAACGCGCTACGCCGATTCGGAAATGCTCCGCAAACTCTTAAAAGAATATTACTGGCAAGATTTAATTACTAAATAAGGTGGATATTATGCAAAGCGAAAAAGAAGTAAAAAAATCATCAAAAGTTTTAGGCGTTCTTTTGGACGTAGTGTTGTCGGTTATTCTCGGCGGAATCGTAACCGTGTTTATAACTTTACTCTGAATACTAACCGAATAATTCAGCCCCTTGCAAAGGTTTTGCTTTTGCAAGGGGCTTTTTTGTCTGCATTTTTAAGAATAATCGGTTGAACGTAAACATATCTTAATTCCGTAAAGCGAAAGTTTGATGAAAACGACTAAGAATTTTATAATCAAACAAAATTCTACAAAATTCGCGCTTTTATATCGTTTAAAATAAACGTATCGAAAACGACCGGTTATTTTTAGCCCGGGCAAAAGATTAAAACGGAGATTAAACTATGATGACACGTAAACTTAAAACCATTATTTTTTCCGCTGTTATAGCGATTGTTTTCGCCGCGTTGGCGTTCACTAATTACGCCGTCGGCGCGTCGCCTGTGTATTTTAACGGTTCTACGCGTAAACTTCCCGTTTACTCGGTCGATAGAGACGACAATAAAATCGCGATATCTTTCGATTGCGCTTACGGGGCAGAGTTTACTGACGGAATAGTTGAAACTCTTAAAATTTACGGCGTTGCGGCAACTTTTTTCACCGTTGAATTCTGGGTCAGAAAGTACCCCGATAAAGTTAAAAAAATTGCCGAGTACGGCAACGAAATCGGCACTCACTCGGCAACGCATCCTAAAATGAGCAAACTCGGCAAGTCTGAAATCGTCAAAGAGCTGACGACTTCCGTTTCGGCTATAGAGGCGATAACGGGCAAAAAGGTGGAGATTTTTCGCCCGCCGTACGGCGATTATGACGACTTACTCATCGAAACAGCCGCCGAGCTTAACCTTCAAACCATTCAGTGGGACGTCGATAGTTTAGATTGGAAAGACTTAACCGCTAAACAAATTGTAAACCGAATCGTATCGAAAACCAAAAGCGGCAGTATAATTCTGTGCCACAACAACGGCTTGCACACCCTTGAAGCTCTCCCTTACGTGCTCGGCGAACTCAAACAAAAAGGCTATGAATTCGTTAGAATAAGCGACCTTATTTATAAGGATAATTACGAAATCAATTCGTTCGGCAAGCAAATTAAAAAATCAAATTAAAACTACTTAGTTATTACTCGGCTTAACGCCGAAAATGGAGATAAAATGTTCAAAACCAACGAAAAACAAAACAACAAAGTGTATATTAAAGGCGAAATAGTTACCGAAGCGAAGTTCTCGCACGAGGTCTACGGCGAGGGGTTTTACGAAATGTTCGTGCTCGTCAAACGGCTTTCGGGTCAAAGCGACGTTATACCCGTAACGATAAGCGAAAGGCTCATCGAAAGCGAAAATTTAAAGGTCGGCTCAACGCTTTCCGCACTCGGTCAGTTCAGAAGTTACAACAAGCAGGTGGACGGTAAAAGCAAACTTATGCTCACCGTCTTCGTGCGGGAAATTTTAAACGGAATCGAGTCCAAAAACCCCAACAGCATAGTGCTGTCGGGTTATATCTGCAAACCGCCCGTGTATAGAACGACCCCTTTTAACCGCGAAATAGCCGACGTTTTAATCGCAGTCAACCGTGCGTACAATAAAAGCGATTATATCCCTTGCATTGCGTGGGGTAGAAACGCGTGTTTCGTCAAAAATTTATCCGTCGGCGAGCATATTGCGATATCGGGGCGCATCCAGTCGCGCGAATATCAGAAAAAATTCAGCGAAACGGATATAAGGACCATGACCGCATACGAGGTTTCCGTTTCTAAGCTCGCCGCGTACGATAACGTCGAAGAATTCGATCTTTTGGACCAATTCCCCCTTATTCAGGAATACGCCCGCGAAACGGTGTGACAAACTGTTTACGGTAAATATATAACGCAGATGTTTTTATATCTGCGTTTTTGTTTTGTGTTTCGTCTAAAGAGGTGTATAATTAACGTAATTCTTATTTCCGTGAAGGCAAAATATGGGTTGGTTTAATTATATCGGCTTAATTATAATCGTTGCGTTTTTAATTCCTAACGTCGTTTTTGCGGCGACGCATAAAGACGGGTTTGAAAATAAATTCCATAACAAAACCCTTGAAGTTTTAGAGCAAATCGGCAGGTTCGGTTGCTTTATTTTTATGATAATAAACGTTCCTTACACTTTTATGGGGTTTTATAGCAACGAGATTAAACTCGCCTATATCATTATAAACGGCGTTTTAACGCTTGCGTATGACGTTATATGGGTCGTTATGTGGAAAAGGGCGGGGCTTTTAAAGGCGCTACTTTTATCCGTCGTTCCGTCAGTTATTTTTATCTTTTCGGGGGTTACGATAGCGAGCGTGCCGCTTATGATTTTCGCGATAATTTTCGCCCCCGCGCATATTTTAATATCGATTAAAAATTCGATTTAATCAAAGCCGTTTTGTCGCTAATTGCGCTTTTTGATATAAACGATTTTTGTTTTGTCATTCTTGGCGTAGGCGAAGAATCTCGCGGAAGCGGCAAGCGTCGCTTGCTTTTTGTGATACACCCTATGTTTTAGGCTGAAAAATACTTTTTGTTTTGTCATTCTTGGCGTAGGCGAAGAATCTCGCGGAAGCGAACGCGGAAGTTAAATACGGGCAAAACAAAGTCCCCCTTGTTAAAGGGGGAAATTAAAAGGGGGATTGACTAATTTTATATAAACCAAATCCCAACATAGGGCGGGGGCTTGCTC
>CAKQMM010000141.1 GCA_934254755.1 uncultured Clostridia bacterium | reverse complement strand
TGGCAGATTATAACGATAGCGCTTTTTAGCGCGTATACGGCGATAGCGTTCTTTTTTATGGGCGCGAATAAGACGAACAAAAACGACGAATAAACGGTCGCCTAAAATTTTATAAACGCTTATGTTGCGTTTTAACGGGCTGATAACACGCGCGGGGTTTGTGCCGAAGCCTTGCGCGGTGTGTTTTATAAGTACTCCATAACAAAAAATTTTATTTTAGAAAAATACAAACAAAAGGCAAGCGCGCGGCGGCACACCGTGCGCAAGCCGAAAGGGGCATAAAATGCAAAACTATACATTCAAACGCAAAAGAATGCTTTTAACGCTTGCGGTCGCCGTGGTTTTTTTCGCCACGGCTTTTTTTATCGTTTCGGGCGTAAATAACAAAAAGCAAATTGCGTTTGCGGCTACTTCGGCGGCTTCGAATATAAAGTATTCGTCGGCAGACTTTGGTGTTGAAATAAATAAAAATTACGGCAATAGTACCGATTACGACTGGGGTTACCCTTTTATCACGGCGACCGATGACAACAGGTTAAGAATTCAAATGAAATATAGCGTCAGCGACGAATTGCGGGCAGAGATTAAAACGAACATAAATAAGTTTCTCGGAACGATTTCTGTAAACGGCAGCGAACCCCGCCCGGTATTTGCCGCAGATTATATGCTTCACACCGTTATAACTCGATTCCCCGATGATTATGTGAGAATGCAGAAAGATTTTGATCCGGGATATGGCGGGGTGAGAAGTAGCAAAAGATTACTTGCTTCGAAAGGCACAGCATATTCCGCCTTGTTTAATTATCGTGACGGCGTGTGGAACGTGGAAAACGCAGGATATAACAGCAACGAATTTTACGTTGACTGCGTTCCCGACGAAAACAACGACAAGCTATACATGTTCGGGTTGTTATATCGGGCAAGTTACATTATATCCGATTATTCCAATCCTACTATTGAAATTTACGGCGTAACGGCGTTGACGGAATTTACTATAAACGACGTCGTAAAAGAAAACGCTAAAAAATTATCGTCGTTGAAAATGGAGACAATGAAAGACGTCGCCGTGTTGACCGGGTTATGCGAAAGCGGCGACGAAGCGGCAAGTCTGAAAGTAAACTATTACAAAATGAAAAACGCCGACGAATACGAAACGGTTACCGATACTTACGAAATACCCGCCTACGGCGTTTGGTGCGAAAGGGCGTTAAAAGAGCAGATTTTAAAAAAAGAAAAATACGGGGGCGATTTAAGTTATTTTGACGCGGAATACGAAACGACCGTTGACGCAGTTCTAAAAGGAACGGGCGAAGCCGTCGAAGGCGTCACGGATAAGCGCGTTATGCGACGGGCGAAAGGGTTTAATTACTCGCTTGACGGCAAGGTCGTAACCCTTGACGTAGATTATTCGGACTTCGATTATACCGATTTTTGCGTTCACGTAAACAACAACGGTTCAGAGTTTCCGAACCTTAAATTAGATATATACGCGACCGACCATTCTTTTATCGGCGGTTGGTATAAACTCGAATGGGACTACGGGGCGATATCTGAACGCTTGCTGACTAATTTAGGTTGGACGACTAACTTCGTAAGAGAGAATGAAGGCGAAGAAGAAATCGTCGTTTCGGTAAGCGGCGGAAAAGATACGCTAAAAATATATCACGACGCAAACCGCTTAACAATATCTGTTCGCGAAAAAGATTTAAACGACTTATTCGGCTTATCGGTCGTAATGGTCGCGCAACTCGTTGACGACATAAAAATTCCGTTCAGTTACGAATATATGGTGCTTGATAACGACTTTAACGAAGTCTGGCGCGTTTCGGAAGTTACGAACGAGTGGTACAGCGATATTTTGCGTTGGAAAGTTGCGGGAAACTTTGAAAGAAAATTCTACACCAAAAGCGGCGTTATATATAAAGGCGTTCACCCGGAAGGGCTCGGCGACGTCGAATACTGCAAATTCAATAAAGTAAAAATCGACGTCACGCTTGACGAAGAAAACCGCGAAAACAACGTTGCGAAAGCAAAATGCCACTATCGTTATAACACGCTTGTAAAAACTATAAACGGATATAACGGATATGAAAGATATTACGTTCTCGCGGAAATGCCGCAGTTCAGTTATAAAGTGGGCGACCTTGACTTCGGCGAAATACCGAAAGGTTACCGAATATCTAAGGTTACGCTTGACGGTGGCGGCGATATAACGGAAGACCTTTTAAACTATCGTAATTCGGCTATAACGTTCTACCGAGATAACGAATATTCCGCAAAAGTTATAACGGTGACGGCGACGCTTACGGACGAATGGGCGGTTACCGTCGAATATTTAGTCAAGTATAAAGATACGCCGTTCGCGGAAAAGAAGACCTTTGAAGGCAAAATTAAAGTTTTAGACTTCGAGGACCCCGAACTTCCGGGCGTGCTTAAAAAAATGACGGCGGAAGATTTGGCGAAGGTTATAGGCATCGAAACGATGAACGTTTTAAAATCTACCGTCGATACGATTGACCAACAGTTCGACGAAGCAACCGAAACGTATAGTTTCGTTCCGAAATACACGTTTTCGTCGTTGAAACAACTTGACTATAACGGGACGACTTCGGAAGTAAAAGTGCCGCTTACGAGTTATTACGAATGGTCGAAAGACTACGGCAAAGACTGGTCTATTTTGTTTTTGAACAGTTCGGATAAACAATGGTTTAAATATTCGAACGAAGTCGCTATTGAAAATTTGTACGGATATTTTGCCGTAGCGGTTTTTAAAGAGCAAGTAAGCGATTTTAATCACTGGTTCAAAGGCTCGACGGGCGACGGGTGTATGGTTTTATCGGAAGAAATGAAAGTCGAAGGCTCGAAGTTCTACAAGATAAGCCAAAAGGTTCAGGAAAACAGTTTGTTCGTTGCCGCGGCGGGCGCAGTCGTCGGCGGGTGTATAGGCGGCGTGCAAGGCGCGGTTATAGGCGGCGCGGCAGGGCTTGCCCTTCCTTCCGTCGTAATGAGCGCGTGCGAGATAGCGGACGACAGCAACGCAATGTATTATTCGTACTGGTTCTACTTAGACGGTTCGAGCGATTTGCCGTTTATGGCGAAGAACAACGCCAAAAACGCGGAAGATACCGACGGCGCGGCAAAGAATAAGTTCGACGACGCAATGGCGAACGCCGGGCAATGGGTAAAAGAAAAATGGACGGAATTTAAAGGCAGCCAAACTTACGAAATCGTTAAATGGGTTTTAATCGTCGGGGCGTGCTTAGTTCTCGTCGTTCTGTTTATAAAACTAATAATTGCGATAGCAAAAAAATAAAGGCGGTGAAAAATGATATTAGACTACGTAATAAAAGCCTTACTGTTATGCGTTTTGCTTGAAGCGGCGGCAGTTTTAACCGTAAGGCTGATAAAAGAAATTAAACTTTTAAGGAGAAGCGAAGAAAATGAAAAAAATTACAAAGAAAACTAAAACGGCGATAGCAGCGGCAGTGCTTGCCGCGGCTATCAGCATACCCGTGAGCGCGACGGCGGTTTTTGCGGGTCAAAATTCGGGGCTCGATACAAGCGCGATATTAAACGCGGTGACCGTTTCGGGCGGTGGCGAAAAGGCTTTTATAACCTACGACCAAGCCGAAAAGCAACTTTTAAACGAAGAGTTAAGTTACAGCGGCTTAAAACTTACGGGCGGCACGGGCGCGTCGTTCGACTTAGGCAATTTTAAACTTGACGACGGGCGGTTCTTTTTCGACGGCAAAGACTTCGATAAAACAGCCGCCGACGGCGCGTGGTACAAAACGCGTTCAGATTACGGGGATATATTTTCGTACGTGTACACCGGGACGACCGGAACGCCCTTCGATATCGATACGCCCACGCTTTCTAAAAGCGTAATGAAAGAAGACTTGCAGACGATGACCGTAACTATTAAACAAGTAGGCAAAGAGAAAAATTACGTTTCGTTCAGAGTAATCGACCGTGCCGAATGGGGTTCGGAATGCGTGGATATAAGCGCGGCGGCAACGGGCAACGACTCTTTTAAAGCTATCAGATATTGTTTGCCGGCGAATTATCCCGAAACGATAACGGGGCGCGAATACGACGGCAACGGATATAACACCGGCAACAAAGGCGACAAACAAAGCAAGGTTTCGTTCGGCAGCGTTACCCGCTCTATTAAACGCCCGGGCGAACTTCAAAACCCGATAGCGTTTATTTGGGATAACCAAAAAGCGAGCGCGTT
>CAKQMM010000140.1 GCA_934254755.1 uncultured Clostridia bacterium | reverse complement strand
TGGAAGCATTGTTCGGCGATTTGGGGTTTACCATCCCCGAAGAAATTATCAAAAACTCTAACCCGCTGTACATTTTGATTTATTCGCTCGTAATAACCCCCGTGCTCCCCGCAATTTGCGAAGAAATGCTGTTCCGCGGCGTGGTAATGCGCGGGTTTAAAGAAAGGGGCGTGCCGTTCTCGATATTTTTAAGCGCGATTTGCTTTGCGCTTATGCACGGGTCGGTCGCGATGTTTATTCTGCAATTTTTGGCGGGGCTTGCAATCGCGGCGGTCGTGAGTCTTACGAAGAACCACCTTTACGGGTCGATAATGCACTGGGCGTCTAACTTATTCATTACGCTTTACGCGCTCGCGCCGTCCGTGCTCGCAACGTTTTCGACTGCGCTTTCCGCGGTTGCTCAAGCGTTTCAGGCGTTGTTCGGGTTGGCGTTTTTACTGATATCGGGCTACTATTTCTTAAACAAACTTCTCGCAAAGAAAAAGCGGGAGATTCTGGGAACCGAAAAGAGCAAAAACTTTGGTGAAAAATACGTTGCCGAGTGCTTTATCGCAAGCAGCGGCGAAGTCGTCCTTAAAAACTTCGACGAAGACTTTGAAGAGATTAAAAAGGACAAAGACAATATGTTTAAATGCGGCGATAAATTCGTCCGCTTCAATAAAAAATCTAACGCGATAGTAAGCTTAGCCGTACTTGCGGCGGGGCTTATATTCGCGGTGGTAAGTTTATTCGTATAAGCCGATTCGGCGGTCGGGGTAAACGGCCGCCTCATTTTCGGCGGGTTACGCGATTAGTTCAAAGGAGGAATTATGCTTTCGTCTTTATTTTCGATTTCAAGCGTTGCGATGGTTCAGCTTATATCGCTGTTTATCGATTACGGTCTTATGATAGCGGCGTACGTTTTTAAGTGCATCGCTCTTTACACCATGGCAAAAAAGCAAAATCTTAATAACAAATGGATGTGCTTCGTGCCATTTTTAAACTTCATTATAATCGGCAAACTTATCGGCAAAGCGGTCGTTTGGGGCATGCAGGTTAAAAACATAGGTTTAATCGTCTGCATACTGTCGTTTGTGAGCTTTGCAATGTCGCTCGTTACGAACGCTTATAATTTTAAAACGATAGTCAACGGTCTTTTTAATGTGCCGGAAGGTGCAACCATAACGTTTAACGGGTTCTGGTCGTTTTTAAATTTCTTCTACAACCTAAATCCGATGAATGAAGTGGCTTCGATTATTTTCAGGTACGTCGGATTTTTTATCGACCTTGCCGAGATCGTGTTCGAAGTGAGCATGGTGTTTATGATTTTCAGAAAGTATAACCCACAGCGAGCCATGCTGTTCAGCATACTTTCGATATTCTTTGAAAGTTTGTTCGGCATCTTCCTTTTCGTTTCGAGGAATAACGACCCCGTCGATTATTCCGCTTACCGCGTGTATCAAAGGACGTATTACGGCGGGTACCCAGGGAACGATAACGGCGCGAACGGGCGAAGCGGCAACGGCGCGCAAAATAACGCGGCTGAAAGCGACCCCTTCCCCGAATTCGACGATAAAAAGAGTTTTAGCGGCGGCGCGCAAAGCAATAACTCGTCCGTCGGCGGCGCAAACGGCTCTCAAAACGGGCAGAGCGGCGACGAAAACGACGACTTGTTCAATTAACTATTATGCAGAACGTAATTTCCGCCGTATCAACCGCTAAAGGGGTCGGCGGCGTGGCGATTATAAGGCTTAGCGGAGACGGGGTTTTTAGCATAGTCGAAAAAATGTTCAAACCCCTTCAAAAAATATCGGTCAAAGACTTCGAGCCGTATAAACTGTACGTCGGCGAGATTGACGGCGGCGATTTTAAAGACTTCGGAATGTGCGTCATATTCAAAGCCCCGAAAAGTTACACGGGCGAAGATATGGCGGAATTCCACTGCCACGGCGGCGTAGCTATAACCGAAGGCATTTTAAAGCGCACTTTTTATTACGGCGCGGAACCCGCAACCCGCGGCGAGTTTACAAAGCGGGCGTTCGTGAACGGAAAACTGTCGCTCGACTCGGCGGAAGGTCTTATCGGAATGATAAATTCCGAAAGCGCGGCGGCGGTCAAAATTTCATACAATTTGTATCGCGAAAAGCTTTACAACGCAATAAACCGCGTGCAGGACGAACTCACTTACTCGCTCGCGAGCATAGACGCGGATATCGACTACCCCGAAGAGGGGCTCGAAGAAATCGCCCTCGATAAAGTTATAAGCGCGCTTAACGGAGCGAAAGCCGAGATAAGCGGACTTATTAAACGCTACGGCGGCGCAAAACTCGTTAAAAACGGCGTTAAAGTGGCAATCGTCGGCAAGCCAAACACGGGCAAGTCTTCCCTTTTAAACGCCCTTTTAAGCCTCGATAAGGCTATCGTTTCCAACGTCCCCGGCACGACGCGCGACGTCGTCGAAGGTTCGACCGAAATAAACGGCGTTAAGTTCGATTTTTACGACACGGCGGGCATACGCGAGGCGGCTGACGAAATCGAAAAAATCGGCATAGACCGTTCGCGCAAAATTTTAAACTCGGCAGACGTCATTATCGCGGCGTTCGATTTATCGCGCGCGGAAGACGATGAAGATAAAGAAATTTTCGGCTTAATCGACGGCAGAAACGCCGTCAAGGTCTATAATAAGTCGGACGCGGCTTTAAAAAGCGATGTTAAAAAAGACGGAATTATAATTTCGTGCAAGACGGGCGAGGGGCTTGAAAAATTAAAAAACGAACTATACGCCCGCGCTTTTGGCGAAGGGGTGGACTTAAACGCCGAACTCATCACCGAAGAGCGGCACCTTATCGCCCTTAAAAAAGCGGAAAAATACGTTGACGAAGTGCTTTTAAACATCGGCGCCGCACCGCTTGACTTAATAGGCGAAGATATTAAAAAAGTGTGGTCTACTTTAGGCGAAATTACGGGCAAAGTTGCAAGCGAAGATATAATAGACGAAATATTTTCTAAATTCTGCGTCGGAAAATAACTTTTTTCGGCGCGTATGGTCGGGCGGGGTTTAACAATAATTTAACGGCGCAAAATCAAAAAACGGGGGATAAATGATTAACTTAGAACTTTTCAGGGTGTTTTACACCGTCGCGAAGTGCGGCAGTTTAACCAAAGCCGCCGACGAACTATTCATATCTCAACCCGCCGTTTCGCAGGCGATAAAACAGCTTGAACAGCAGCTGGGCGGCAAACTTTTCAACCGCGTAAGCCGCGGAATGGAACTGACCGACAACGGCGGAAAGCAAATTTTTGAGTACGTTGCGGGGGCGATTTCGCTGCTTGAAAAGGCTGAAAACAAGTTCACCGAACTCAACGAAACGGCTGTCGGCACTCTAAAAATAAGCGCGGCGGACACGGTTATAACCCACGTTTTAATGAAGTACATAATCGAATTCCACGAAAAATACCCGCAGGTAAACGTGTCGTTTATAAACAGCACTTCGCGCGGGACGCTCGAAACGGTCAAGGCAAACAGGGCTGACATCGGCTTTGTTAATTTGCCGATAACCGACGACGGAGTAATTTTCACAGGACAGATGGGCAGGCTTCACGACGTTTTCGTGGCGAGCGATAAGTACAAAAACCTTTTGAACGAACGGCTTACTTTAAACGCCCTTTCAAACTACCCCCTTTTGATGCTCGAACAAAACACTTCGACGCGGCAGGAATTTATAAACTTCACCCACTCGTTGAACATAGATTTAACGCCCGAATTCGAACTCGGCAGTTTGGAACTTTGCGTACAAATGGCTAAAAACGGGCTGGGGATAGCCTGCGTTTCGCGCGAATTTGTCGAAGAAGAACTTAAAAACGGCGAACTGTTTGAACTTAACGTGCTGCCCGAACTCCCCACCCGCGCGATAGGCGTTATTCTCAACAAAAACGTTGAGCGGACGTTTGCGTTAAACGAGTTTTTAACCCTTTTGAATAAGTACGAAGACCAGTCGAATTATAAATTAAAAAAGTAGATAAACCCCGAAACCGTAAAAGGGGAAAATCGAGTTGTAAGTGAGAGAATTTTGCTTCTCTCACTTTTTTGTTTTAGCGGGTTGCGTGCGTTCAGTCGTGTCACCTTGAACGGAGTGAAAGGTCTCGCGGAAGCGAACACGGAAGTTAAATGCGGGCGGACTTTATCAGAACATGAAAACCTAATGTAGGGCGGGGGCTTGTGTCAAGAGAAAGATGGTATACAAAGAGTGTAAGGGGATCGTATACAACTTTAGCCCTGTT
>CAKQMM010000139.1 GCA_934254755.1 uncultured Clostridia bacterium | reverse complement strand
ATGCTTAACACCCCCGCAAATGACGCGGACATAGAAAACGGCGCAAGTAACTTGCGCCGCTAATATACTATTTAATTTTATATACTGCGCTCCGCTTTGCCGTTACTTATTTATCACTTATTTCGCAAATTTTTGCGCATTTTCGGCATCGGGTGCGATTAGTTTTTAACTAAACGATTCATTGGTCCTACCCCTTTATATTATTTTGCAGTAAAGTAAATTCCTCTTATAAATTTCATGATTCTCTATCACCTCCGAAATTTATATTGGCCCGTCTTAGTGCATCGGTAGTTCCTCCTTTTTGTACTTAAATTATAACCCGACGGACACTATTCGTCAATACCGTTTTCAAAAATTTTGCCCGACTTTATTTTTAAAAACCATATTGACTATCGGCTTATTTTATGATAAAATATTTTTGTTGGGCGACTTTAAGCCGCTTTTTTAGGTAAAATAACGCAATTCAAAAACCCCCTTTTCAAGGGAGTTTTTTCGTTTAAATTCAGTTAAACTTGACTGTGAATACGCTGCCGATGCCGAGACTACTTTCGACCGATATTTTAAAGCCCTGCTTTTCGCATATCTTTTTGACGACCGCAAGCCCTAACCCGAAGCCGCCGTTTTTCCCGCCGTGCGATTTATCCACGGTAAAAAACCTTGAAAACACTTTGCTCATGTTTTCTTCCGCTATCCCGACGCCCGTATCTTTAACTATAAGTTCGCCACTGTTAAGGGTTATTTCTATCTCGCCGCCGTCTTTATTATACTTAACGGCGTTTCTGACAAGGTTGCCGAAAATTTCGCTTAAATATTGATGCCGCGATAAAATTATAACGTTTTCGTCGATATGTTCGGTTATTTTAATATTCCGTTTGTCCGCTTCCGGTTTAAGCGCGCAAAGCGTTTCTTTCGCTATGGCGGAAAAATCGACCTCATAGGGCGGCAAATTTTCCGTTTCTATCTCGCTATAATTTATAATACACGCAATTAAGTTGGTAAGCCGCTCGCTTTGAGTCAAAATGGTTCTATAGGCGACGGCTTTTTGCTCGTCCGTCATCATATCTGCGCTTAAAAGTTCCGCGTAACCTCGGATAGACGTAAGCGGGGTGTTCATTTCGTGCGTGACGTTGGATATAAATTCGTCTTTTGAAGCGCGCTCTTTTAATACGAGTTCCTTTTCTCTGTTTATCTCGCTAAGCTGGCGTTTTATATCCCTGTTCCGCGCGTTTAAAATATCCGCAACGGGTTTTAATTCTACGTAGTCCGCCGTGACGGTTTCGCTCTCGGCGGCCTCTTTCGCAAGTTTTTTAACCGGGTTTACGACGACTTTAGTCGCAAGCACCGCTATAAGCACGGATAATGACACCATGACCGCTAAAAACGACGCGAGAGTCGGCAAAGTTTTAACGAAAATATTGAGCCCCGAGTCGGTGAAAATAGCTATTCTTATAAGATAGTTTCCGTCAAAATTTTTGCAGTAATAAATCATGTTTTCGCGCATCGTCGAACTTGACCGAACGGAAAACCCTTCGCCCGTTTCGAGCGCGCCGATAATTTCTTCGCGGTCGGAGTGGTCTAAACCGTGGCTTTCTACCGCGCTGTCCGCAATAACTTTGCCGCTTGCGTCCATAAAAGTAACGCGCGCGCCGTTTAACTTTTCGGAAAACGCCGCCGCCCCGAAGCTATCGAGCGGATATTTATTCTCGTCGAACTCGTTCATATAAACGCGCAAATAATTTTTGCCGTCGTCAACGGACGAATCGTAATAAACTTTCGCGCTGCACACGCCGAAAACGAGCACGCTTATAAGGGTTATCGCTAGCGATATGACGAATATGCGCCACTTCATAACGCCACCATTTTGTAGCCGACCCCGAACACCGTTTCGATTTTAACGCCCGCCTTTCTCAGCCTTGCGACGTGGTTATCGAGAGTCCTCGTTTCTCCGCCATCGTAACCCCACACGTCGAAAAGCAGTTTTTCACGCGTTAAGGCTCTGTTCGGGTTTAACATAAAGGTTTTTAAAAGCTCGAACTCTTTTCTGTTTAAGGGCACTTGTTCGCCGTCTATAAGACAAGTAAACTCCGCAACGTTTAAAGTTACGTTGCCGACGGTTATCACGGCGGGCGGCTGTTTATCGCGCAGCCTTGCATTCACCCTTGCGGTGAGTTCCAGAACGGAAAAAGGCTTCGTGACGTAATCGTCCGCGCCTAAGTTAAGCGCGTTTACCTTGTCTTCTTCTTTACTGAGAGCGGACAGCATTATAACGCTTACCTTAGGGTGTTTTGCTTTCACCGCTTTAAGCGCGTCTATTCCGCTTCCGTCGGGGAGCATTATATCTATTAAGCATACGTCGGGCACGCTTTCCGCCACCCCGTCAAGAAAACTTTTGACGGTTGCAAACGCTTTAAAATCGAGCCCGTTCATTTCGAGAGCGACTTTTATAAGCCCGCATATACTTAAATCGTCTTCTAATATATAAACCGTTCCTTTCATACCGTCGCCGCCGTTTAGGGAAAACATTCGTTATCCCCAATAAAAAATATCTAATAAAATACTATCACACTATATAAAATTCTTCAACTTTATTGCTGAAAATTTTTCGCCGCGCGCGCCACGTTTACGTAGTGGTCGGCAATACGCTCGATATTTGCGGCGAGAGATAAGTACTGCGCGCCGACTTCGGGCGTACATTCGCCGCGCTCTAACCTGTCGATATGGTTATCTGCCATTTCGTTGGTCAAGTTATCGACTTTGTCTTCCGTACTCATTGCGGCAAGGTAATTCTCCTGCGCGCCGCCGTCGTAAGTTTTAACGACGCTGCCGAACAAGTCGTTCACGGTTTTTTGCGCCAAGCGAATTTCCGCGACCGCTTCGGGCGAGAATTTGCCGTTTGCTTCTTTGAGCTTGTCGGAATATTCGGTTAAGTTTTCGGCATAGTCGCCAACCCTTTCAAGATCCGCCGCCGAGCGATAGACGGTTGATAGATAAGTACGGTCCTTTTCGCTTAAATCGGCTTTTAAAAGCTCGGACACGAACCTTGTGAGTTCGCGATTCAAAAAGTCGAGCGTTTTTTCGTTCTTACGGAATTTATCCGCTTTTTGGTAGTCGAGCGTACAGCAAAGGTCGCAGGATATATTAAAGTTTTCGTTAGCGATGTCAGCCATTCTTAAAACTTCGTTTTTAACCTGTTGCGCGGCTATCGGCGGGGTTGCGAGCATGTGCTCTTCGAGATATTTAAAGCGCGGCTCGTCGGACGCGTCCCCCGCTTTTTCGGGGATAAGCTTAGTTACAAGTTTGACGAGCAAATTCGTCATCGGTAAAATTATAATAACCGTGGTAACGTTGAATATCGTATGGAACATGGACATTTGAAGCTGCGGCGCGTTCGGGAACATTTTGTTGAATAATACGCCGTAATTAACGCCCCGTATACCCATAATTAAACCGGCAATCATAAATATTATAACGCCGCTTATGTTGAATATAAGGTGAATAAGCGCGGTTCGCTTTGCGTTGCGCGTGCTTGTTATCCCCGCGATAAGCGCGGTTACGCAGGTGCCGATATTCGCGCCCATGGTTATGTATATACCCTGATTAAGGTTTATAAGCCCGGTTACGACCATGGTTATCGCCATAGACGTCATAACCGACGAACTTTGAATTATACCCGTTATAATAGTGCCGATAAGCACGAGCAACAAAGGGTTTTCAAACTTCGCCAAAAACAGCCTTACCCCTTCGAGCTCGGAGAAGAAATTCATCGAGTCGCCCATAAGGGTAAGCCCGACGAAAAGCATACCGAATCCCGCCATAATTCCGCCGATTTTTTGCGTTTTGTCTTTCTTTGCAAAGGCTAAAATAAACGCGCCTATCCCCGCCAAAGTCGCAAATATTACGGAAGTTGAAACGGAGCCTTTGTTGAACATGCCGAGCGCGACGAGTTGCCCCGTTACGGTGGTGCCGATGTTCGCGCCGAAAATAACCGTTGCCGCCTGCGTAAGCGACATTATGCCCGCGTTTACGAAGCCTATAACCATAACGCTGGTTGCGCTGGAACTTTGAATAACCGCCGTCGTAACCGTGCCGACGCCCACCCCGACGAACTTGCTTTTGGAAGCCTTTGTGAACAGCGTTTTTAACTTTTTACTGCCTACGGCTTCTAAGTTGGAACTCATCATAGTGCAGGCTATCAGAAAAACGCCCACGCCTGCGACGAGCGTTAATATGGAAGTTGCTATTTTTACACTCATTTTTATACTCCGAATTATTTTGTTAAAAAAATGATAACAAATTTAAGTATAAAAATTTACCCGTAGTTGTAATAAAAACGTAAAATAGCCC
>CAKQMM010000138.1 GCA_934254755.1 uncultured Clostridia bacterium | reverse complement strand
TTGCGTAGATAAGCATATTTTCGCAAAAAATTAAATACGCGCATAAAAATTCAAAATTCGCCGAAATTATTTACGAGGTGACTTATGAAAAAGTTTGTTGCGTTAATTCTTGCGGCTGCCGCGCCATGCGTTGCCGGAGCTAAACTTTTAAACGGTAACGCGGTAATGGCGTCGGAAAGCGCGCAAATTTCTGCGTGCGAAAAGGTTTTAAGCGAGGGTGCTGCCGATATAACCGTTTCGGCAAAAAGCGCGTATTTGATGGACGCGGGTAGCGGTTACAAGATTTTTGCATCGGGCGAAAACGACCGCAGACCCATTGCAAGCATGACTAAAATTACGCTTTTATTGCTTACTTTTGAAAGCGTTGATAAGGGCGAATTATCCCTTGACGAAGATATTATCGTAAGTGAAAACGCTTCAAAAATGGGCGGTTCGCAAGTGTTTTTAAGAAACGGCGGCACGTACAAGGCGGGCGATCTTATTAAAAGCATCGTGGTTGCAAGCGCAAACGACGCAAGCGTTGCGATTGCCGAAAGGCTTTACGGCAGCGTTTCTGAGTGCGTCAGGCAAATGAACTTAAAGGCCGAAAGTTTAGGTCTTAAAAACACTTTATACGCAAACGTTACAGGGCTTCCCGCGCCCATGCAGTATTCTTCCGCAAAAGACGTTGCTATCATTTTTTCAAATCTTATAAAACACGAAAAATACTTTGATTATTCGGGAATTTGGCTTGATAAAATAACGCATACAAAGAGCGGTGAAGAAGGCGAAACGGAGATGGCAAACACCAATAAACTCGTCCGCTTTTACGAGGGGTGCGACGGCGGTAAAACGGGCTTTACGGCCGAAGCGGGTTTTTGCTTGACGGCAACCGCAAAGCGCGGAAACATGCGCCTTGTGTCGGTCGTAATAAACGCGCCGTCTTCAAAAGAAAGGTTTGGCGACTCGTCTAAAATGCTGACTTACGGCTTTAATAACTTTTACAATAAAGCGGTCGTCGATAAAAGCGTGCCGCTTGATAAAACGGTAAACGTCAGGGGCGGTAAAACGGCGACGGTTGAAGTCGCGCCCGAAAACAATTTTTATATCTTTTCTCGTCGCGGCGAAAAAGATAAGGTTGAAAGCGAATTGAATTTAAACGAAAGGGTTTCCGCCCCCGTTCTTAAAGGCGACGTGCTCGGCGAAATTATCGTATACAATAACGGCGTCGAGGCGGGGAGAGTTAATATTATCGCCACCTCTTCGGTTGAAAAAATGAGTTACGGCGATTATATCAAAAAAATTGCGGTCAACTGGTGATTAAATTCGTTCGCAGTAAACTAAGCGATTAAATTTTCAAAATATAAATGCAGGGCTTTAATCAAAAAACCTTGCATTTTTTTTAACTTTTAAGTATAATAAAAAAATATAAAGTCGTTTTATTATTGCGGCTTAAAAGGAGCAGAATTGAACGTAAGCGATTTCGAGTCGAACGTCGACTATCAAACTAAATTATCGGGGTGCGATTTCGAGGGACCGCTCGATTTGTTGCTTTTTTTAATTAAGCGCGCGGAAATAGACGTTAAAGACATATTCGTCAGCGAAGTAACCGACCAATTTTTGGAGTACGTTTACTCTCACCGCATTGATATAGAAACGGAAAGCGAATATTTGTCGATCGCCGCAACTATTATCGAAATCAAATCGAAAGCGGTCATTCCTAACGAAGATGTTCAAGTTGAGGTTGAAGAACAAAAAACCGACTTGTTCAGGCGCATCGAAGAATATCGCCTTATCAAAGAGTCTGCCGAAAAATTAAAAGAACTCGAAACGACCGACAGGTTTTACAAGGCCCCCGATGAAAGCGCGGGCGAGGTGGTTATAAAGTACACCGATTTTAATATAGACGGGCTTATAAAGGCGTTTATGAACGTTTATATGCGTTCAAGCGTGAAAGACGCCGCTTCAAAAACAACCAAAGTTATCCCGAAAGAAGTTTACACCGTAACCGATAAAATTTATTTTATCCGCGACGCGCTCACCGAAAGAAGGACGATGAGTTTTTACGAGCTTTTTAACGACTTTACGAATAAAAGCGAGCTCGTAACCACCTTTCAGGCGATGCTTGAATTGCTTAAATTGCAAGTTATTTCCGCCGAGCAGGACGACACCTTCGGCGACATTACCTTAACTATACTTAACGAAGGAAGTGTTGATATTGAAAAAATTGACGAATATAATTGAATCTGTTTTGTTCGTTTCGGGCGACGCCGTTTCTGCCAAAGATATTGCCGAAAAGACGGGCGTTTCGGAAAAAGACGTTTTGAGCGCGGCTAAAGAGCTTCAAAAAAAATACGAAGGCGACAGCGGTGTTCAGCTTTTAATTTTCAACAAAAAATTGCAGTTTTGTTCCAACCCCGAATACGCCGACGCCGTCAGCGGAGTTTTGAACCCGATAAAAGAGCGTGAACTTTCGCGCAGCATGCTTGAAGTTGCGGCTATAATCGCCTACAAACAGCCTGTAACAAGGCTTGATTTAGAGGAACTTCGCGGGTGTAACAGCGAATACGCGCTTCAAAACCTTTTAAAATTAGGCGTTATCGAAGTCGTTGGAAGGAAGGATACCATCGGTAAACCCGCGCTTTTCGGTACGACCGACGAGTTTTTAAAACGTTTCCAGATATCCGATTTAAACGAATTGCCGGACTATGACGAGCTTATGGGTAAAATTGCCGCAATGCGCGAACCCGAACCCAAGACCAACTACCTTTTTGAAAAACCCGTTTATAACCCTGAAACCGGCGAAGCCGCTTTCGACGCGCCTTTCGGTTCTATGTCCGAAAAGGCTGAGGGGGATATCGGCGAATCGTTTAACGCGGACGCTGAACTTTTAGGTTCCGAGGTTCACGGCGCGGTTGACGCCGTAAGCGGAGCTCAAAACGATGCGTCTAACGAAAACGGCGACGAATCGCTTGATTTAAGCGAAGAAGAAATTCCCGATTTTTTAAAGGATGAGGACGTGCAAGTAATAAATTAGTTAATCGACTTGGTAAAAAATGCGCTCTACGGCGCATTTTTTATTTTATAAGCGTGTGCTGACAATATAATCTGAATTTTACTAAAATGCGTGTTGCAACGCATTTTTTTGTGCGAAAAAAACAAACTAACTATATGCTGTATGCGGCGACAATATTTGCGCTTATTTTAATTTTTCCACTGTATGTAAGCTTATTTGTCGCTTACGACGCGCGCTATAAAAAATTATACTTCAGCGTTTATATTTTTAGAGTATTTAAAGTTTTAAGCGGATATTTTAAGCCGCGCGGAACAAATGGGGGATATTTGCACCTTAAAAATAAAGCGTACTACGTTAAATATTCATACCTTTTAAAAATGAACAAGTCACCCGTCACTTTTACCGCGTTTACGATAACTGAAGAGTATTCTTCCGTCTTTATGCGGCAGGGCGAGTTTATGGCGGTTTACGGTTTATCGGCGTTTTATTACGCGCTTCAAACCGCGTCTTTAATTGCGTGCGATAAATACCCATACTTAGGACTAAAAAATAATTTATATATAAGTTCGGACGGGTTTATAAATTTTGCGTTTAACGCGAAAATCAGTTTTTGCTTTAACGCTCTTGCAATCATTATAAACGCAACCGAAAACATAATTAAAAAAGGAGTTAAAAGTGCGAAAAAACGAAAACAAAACTGCTGAAGTGATTAACGCTTCTCTTAAAGAGTTCGGCGGTTATTTAGACGCAAATTTAATATTGTCGAAACCGCAACGCGTCGGAGACGACGTGACTATTCTCCCCGTAAGCAAAGTAACGTTCGGTTTTTTGAACGGCGGAGGCGAGTACGGTGAAGTAAAATTATTTTCAAAAACAAAATCTCACCCCTTTGCGGGCGGCAATGGGGGCATAGTAAATTTATCCCCATGCGGTTTTTTAATTATGAAAAACGGTTCGTCCGAGTTTGTTAAGGTAGGTGAAACCGCCGTCGAAAACATTGCTGAAAAAGCGATAGATTTCATAAAGAATATGGTAACGAGCGAAAATGAAAAAAATTAAAAATTATTCGATATTATCTTTAATAATATTATTTTTTACATTTTGTATATCGGTTAGAGTTGCCACTCCTGTAAGCGCGGCGCAATGCTCGCGCGCCGAGTGTGTTTTGGAAGCGGAAAGCGGCAGAATTTTATCTTCACGTAACGCTCAAGAAAAACTCCCGATCGCGTCCACCACCAAAATTTTAACCGCGATAACCGCGATTGAAAACTTCGATATAAACGAAGTTACGGCGGTAAAAAAAGAATGCGTCGGCATAGAAGGTTCGAGCGTATATTTGCGTGAGGGCGAAAAGCTGACGCTGCTGGAACTGTTATACGGTT
>CAKQMM010000137.1 GCA_934254755.1 uncultured Clostridia bacterium | reverse complement strand
GGACGGTTCGGCTTGCTCGTGCGGCGAAATGCCGAACGTAAACGTTTCGGATAAGGGGTTATACGAGATTTGTAAAATAAAAACGCGCCTCCCCAAAACCGACAGGTCCGAAAAATTGACTTTAAACGCAAAACTCGGTATCGGCGGCAAAATTTATTCCGAAAACGAGTGGCATATATGGGTTTATAAAAAAGAAACGCCGCTAACGTATTCCGATTTCGTCAATTACGAAAAGGGCGACGCGGTGGTTACGGACGATATCGAAAAGGCGTTTGAAAAACTCAGGCAAGGCAAAAAAGTATGCCTCGTTTACCGCAGCGAATGGACGCGCCACGTTGCCGATAAAAAGCAGCAAAAATCGAAGTACGCGTTTAAAGCGACGTGGAACCGTTTCAAGCCCGTCATCTGGGACAGGGGAACGAACTACGGCGGTCTTTGTGACGACGATCTTCTTTGCAAATACGGCTTTGCAAGCGGAAAATATTACGATTTCAATTACTCGGTGATTTCCGAAGATTGCGACAAGATAATTCTTGACGATTTCCCCGTAAAAACGGACGTTATCGTATCGGGGACGGACAAGAGTTGCCGCGACCGTTTCGACGCGTATAAAGGGAGTTTTAATCTCCCCGATATAATGCCCGACAGAACGCTCAGAAACTTCGGATATCTGTTCTCGCTTAATGTTTCGGCGGGTAAACTTCTCGTATGCGGTTTTAACCTTAAAGGTCTTGACGAAAACGAACCTTCGAGCGTGCGCATGGCAAAGTTTATTCTCGACTATATAAATAGCGACGATTTTGCGCCCGAAAACGGGATTTCTTTAAACGATTTGAAAGAGTATATGAAAAAATGCGCCGAAAACCCGGTTAAAGAGCGGATTATGACGCAATTTTGGGAGCTTGACGACGCACCCGTCGAAAGCCCGTTGTTCTGGAAAGAGTCGAGAAAGTATTTGACCGAAAATTAAAATCGGATAAGATACGGCTACTTTTTGGTCGCCGTATCGAGTTTATCCTGAATCGGCGGTACGCCTAAAACCGACTTATACTGCCGATAAAAGGTCGTGTAGTTTACGTAGGAACACATTTCCGCAACCTTCGTCGCGGGGATGCCGAGCATAATAAGCGACTGCGCGTATATTATCCGCCTGCGGATAATGTACTGCTGGCATGAGGTATGCAGTTCGGACTGAAATTCACGGTCTACCGACGAACGGCTTATAAAAAATGCTTCCGCTAAAATAAGCGACGTGAGCGGCGAACCGATGTGTTCGTCGATATACTCGGTCATTTTATCTATCAGCGAAGAATTTAAGGTATATTCTTTCGATTTGGTAAGATATTTTATATCCGTGATTATCGAATGAAGAGACATTTGTTTTAGTTTTTCAAAGTCTTCTGCCGAATAGAATTTGCCGGCGGCGGTCAGCACTTCCAATACCTTAGCGGTAACGGCGTCTTTTTCGATATGATAAACCGAGCCTGCGTTTTTCAAAAAGGATATCTCGTCCGAACTTAAATTGCTTTTTTTGAAGTTAAAAACGCATCTTTCGTACGGGATGGGAGAAAGCAGGCAAAGTTTGTGGCGTTGAGCGGGGCGAATAACGAGAAAGTCGTTCTTTTTCAAAGAATAGACCTTGTTTTCGATAACGAAGTCGGCGTTGCCGCCGATAAAATACAAGAACTCGTAATCGTTGTGAAAGTGAAAAAAGAAATCTTCCCCCGACGGGGTTTTGTCATACAAATGGTCGAACCTTAAAGTTTCTTTGTGGTTTACGCTCGATATGTTCATATAAGACTCCGCTTTTTTGTTTTATCATACCACGTGTTGACGAAAAATGCAATATAAAACGAATAAAATTGCTATTGATTTTCTTTTGGACGCGTGTTATATTTATTTTGGAAGTTTACTATATAAAAATACGGAAAGTCGGACGTGAAGAAAAATATAAGTGAGAAAGCGAAGGGCTATAGCCCTTTTACTCAACGCTGTTGAGTAAAAAAATCTTAAAGGAGGGAAAAATGAAACGTAAAATTTTAATCTTGCTTTTAACTTTCGTGATGATGCTCGGCGCCGCGTTTTGTTTTGCAGGCTGTTCTAAAACAGACAACGAACAGCCGAACGGCACTAAGCCCGGCACGAATCAGACGGAAGAAGACCCTAAGGGGAACGAAGAGGACGAGAACGGCGGCAATTGGACGCCTGTCATTCCGTTTTCGGAGTAAAAAGACTATATAAGGAGTTTTAATATGGCTCAATCAGGGAAAAAAGACGGTAAAAATCGAACAATTCGGTCCGAACGCTCGGTTGATAGCCGCAAAGAATATCAAGCGGCGAAATTCGAAGTGTTTTTTCTCGGTCAGGACGTTATCACGGCAAGTGACGGCGGAGAAAACGGCTGGGGAATTAAATGGGACTGGGAAACAGACGATATCTGGGGAGAAAAATTATGAAAACAGCAAAATTCAGGCAAACTATTGTAATCGTTATGATAGCGGTGGTTATGGGCTTATGTGCGGCAATCGCCGGGGCAACCTCTGTAAAGGTCGGCGCGGCGGAGAGTCCGACCGCTATAACAGCCGAACAATTTAAACTTAAAGGCACGTCCGTTCGTTACGTTGACGAAACTTATAGCGCGGGCGTTAAATTTCACGTAATACTTGCTAAAACCGTGTACGACGGGCTTTCCGACAGTGCGGTGACGGGCGTTAAACTTTGCCCTAAATCGCTTCTCGGAAGCGAAAGCCTTAAAGATTCCGAGAATCAGCAGATAAAAGACAAGTCCGTTAATAAAAGCGGCTGGTTTGAAAGCAAAACCGACGCGGGAATGATGGAACTTGTCGTTTACGTTTACGATATCGCGAAAAAAGATTACGGTACCGATTTAGCGGTTATAGGATACGTTACCGATAACGGAACCACCTATTATACCGCCGAAGAGCAAACGGCGCTTGCAAAAGTGGCAAAAACCGCCGCAAGCGGCGAAACCGACGAGGCTAAAAAGGCTCAACTTAAAGGTTATTATACTTTCGCGGTTAAGTTTTACGACGTCAACGAGTCGCTTAAAGACATGAAAGAGGTCGAATACGGCGTTAATCTGACGGCTCCCGAGGACGATTACGGTTGGTATAATAAAGATAAAACCGCAAAATGGAATTTTGAAACGGACGTTGTAACGGGCGACATGGCATTGTACGCCAAAAAAGAAAAGGTTACTTTGTCCGCATACACCGAATCCGCCGTTTATACGGGCGAGGCTCTTAGTTGCGGACTTACGACTTGTGAAGATTACACCGTAACTTATACGCAAAACGGAGAAACGGCAACCCCCGTCAAAGCGGGCGAATATACGGTAACCGTCGCGCTTAAGGAAGGCATGAAGTGGGAAGACGGATCAAACGCTAATAAAACGTTTACCTTCACCGTTGCAAAGAAGAACATAACCGCGCCGACGGCTGACGAAACCGTTTATAAATATACGGGCGAAGAGCAAACTTATACCATAGCGGAAAGCGCAGATTATACGGTTACGGGCAACAAGCAGACCGCGGTCGGCGAACACACCGTAACGGTTGCGCTTACTGACGCCGAAAACACCCAATGGGCGGACGGAACGACCGACGTTAAAACGTTCACATTTACCATATCTAAAAAAGACGTAACCGCGCCGACGGCTGACGAAACCGTTTATAAATGCACGGGGGCGGAGCAAACTTATGCTATACCCGAAAGCGCAGATTATACGGTTACGGGCAACAAGCAAACCGGCGCCGGCGAATACACCGTAACGGTTACGCTTAACGATACGGCAAACGCTCAATGGACCGACGGAACAACCGAAAATAAAACGTTTGCGTTCGTAATTTCGCACAACTATCAGTGGACCACCAAAGACGGGGTTGCGACTTACGAGTGCGCAGGGCACGACGACGATGCGAATAAGAAAACCCTTAACTTATCTGTCGCAGAAAGACAAGACGTTATATTGAACCTTGATAACGACGGCAAATCGACCGTCGCGGCGACTCTCGATATTTCTTCGATAGGCGAATACGAATCCGTCGAAAAGGTTGTTTTCAGCGGCGCGACCGTTGCCGAAAACTCGCTTACCATCCCCGCTCAAACGGCGTTTACCGCGTTTGGCGAGAAAAATATGACCGTAACGGCTAAAACCGCGGACGGCGCTTCTCACGAAATCACCGTGCCCGTAACGGTTATAACCGAAAGCATTACCACATTTGATCGCCTTAAAGAACTCGTTCAGATAACGAGCAAAGACTGCGGAAAATTCAACGAAGGCAAGTACTTCATTCTCGGCGGAGATATAACGATTGCAAATTCAGTCGAATACAATACGAACAACGCGAAAGATTTAGGCTGGTACAGTATAAGCG
>CAKQMM010000136.1 GCA_934254755.1 uncultured Clostridia bacterium | reverse complement strand
ATATTTAATTTTGTCTAAACTTTTGGGGTCACTTCATTTATAGCTGCGGGATTTTTTGTTCGTGTTTTTAAAGCAATTTAAGATAGAGCTCTTTAATTTCCGCAACGGACGTATCTCTCGGGTTGCCGGGGCGGCAAGCGTCGGCGTAAGCCGATTCGCTTAAGAAGTCTAAATCTTCTTTTTTAACGATGTCTTTAAGGTTATCGGGTATGCCGACATCTTTAGAGAGCTGTTTAACGGCGTCTACAGCCGCCTTTCTCGCTTCTTCAACGGTCATATCGTCAACGCCCTTAACGCCCATGGCGCGGGCGATTTCGCGATATTTATCTCCGCTTGCGGGAGCGTTATATTCCATAACGGTGGGGAGAATTATCGCGTTCGCTATTCCGTGCGGCGTATCGTAAAGCGCGCCCAATGGGTGAGCCATAGAGTGAACGATACCTAAGCCGACGTTAGAAAAGCCCATACCGGCAACGTATTGACCGAGAGCCATTCCTTCGCGCCCTTCGGGGGTGTTCTGAACCGCGCCGCGGAGGCTTTTGGATATAATTTCAATCGCTTTTAAGTGGAACATATCGCTGAGTTCCCACGCGCCTTTCGTGATATAGCCTTCGATTGCGTGCGTAAGAGCGTCCATACCGGTTGCGGCGGTCAAGCCTTTGGGCATAGTGGACATCATATCGGGGTCGATTACCGCAACGACGGGGATATCGTGAACGTCAACGCAGACCATTTTGCGGTTCTTTTCGGCGTCGGTTATAACGTAGTTAATGGTAACTTCCGCCGCGGTGCCGGCAGTGGTCGGAACGGCGATGATGGGGACGGCTTTGTTTTTGGTGGGAGCAACGCCTTCGAGCGAGCGCACGTCGCTGAATTCGGGGTTGGCGATGATTATACCTATCGCTTTAGCGGTATCCATAGACGAGCCGCCGCCGATAGCGACTAAGCAGTCCGCTCCGCTTTCTTTAAACGCTTTAACGCCCGTCTGAACGTTTTCGATAGTCGGGTTGGGTTTAATATTGCTGTAAAGTTCGTAAGGGATTTTTGCGCCTTCCAAAACGTCCAGAACCTTTTTGGTTACGCCGAATTTAACTAAATCGGGGTCGGAACAAACGAAAGCTTTTTTAAAGCCTCTGCCCTTGATTTCGGTCGCGATTTCTTTAATCGCGCCCTTGCCGTGATAACTGGTTTCATTCAGTACGAATCTGTTTGCCATAAAAAATCTCCTTTTATGTTTTTTAGCAATCGCCCCGCTTTTTAGCAGAGCTGTACTTTAGTATTGCCTTTACAGTAAAATTTTAACATTGTTTTTTTAATCGGTCAATACGGTTTTGTTTAACTAAACTGCAATAATATAGTAATTTTTTGCAAAAACCGATTTATTCCCGCAAAAATAGTTAGAGATGAAGAATGTTTTCCATAAGCATTGATTTTTCTTCGCGCGCGTTATATAATGGTAATGATGAAAGACTTTAAGATAATCAAAAAACTATCCGCAGTAATATTAGCGATATCCGTTCTGATATCTTTATCCGCGTGCAATTTAAAAGAAACGTTTTGCGTGCACGATTTTGCCGAAACGACGGTTGCCGCCACATGTAAAGACGAAGGCACGCTCACTAAAACCTGCCGAAAGTGCGGGTACGAAAAGACTAAAACGTTAGAAAAAACCGCCCACACTTACGACGGCGAGTGGACGGAAACCGTCGCCGCCACGTGCCAAAAAAGCGGCAAGGCGGAAAGGGTTTGCTCCGTTTGCGGATTTAAAGATGAAAAAGTTCTGCCGAAAAAGGACCACGACATAGTTGCGGGTATGACGGTAGAGCCGACCTGCACCGAAAGGGGTTACACGGTAGGCGTATGCAAAAATTGCGATAAAACCGAAAAGGGGAATTACACCCCGGCGCTCGGTCACGAATGGGGGAACTGGGTAGAGGTAACCGCCGCTACCGCCACAAAAAACGGCACGATGGAACGCGAGTGCGCGCGTTGCCATAAAAAAGAAACTCAAACCACCGTATTTTACGGGCATATTGACGACTCCGCCCTCTCTTACGACTTTAACGCGGCAAAAACGCCTACCGTAACGAGCGAAGAAGAGTTGCAAACCTTTTATAAAGCCGCATTGTTTAATTGCGCAGAAACTGCGACATGCAACACTACGTTTACGCTGACCGATAAAATTATATCGAACCTAAAAGCGGACTACGCGGGGCGCAACGAAGTAAATTTCTCTTACACGAGTAAATCGCTGACGATTACCGCAAGCTACGGAATCCCCGACAAAAAAACGACCGCCGCAAGGCAAACGCAGTACGCTTCCGTAAACTATTATAATCAGAAAAGCACCCGTGCGGATAGTTACGAAGGGTTTAAAATAAACGCCTCAGCTAAAACCTCAGCCGTCACTTACACCGACCAGCTATATTACGTTTTAGAGCGCGGATATAAGCCGCTACCCGTAAGCGGCAGCCCCGCAGAACGCGTTTACGCGAAAATAAAAACCGCCTTGCGCGAAATAATTTCCGACGATATGAGCGATTTTGAAAAAGTCCGCGCGATACACGACTATCTCGTGATGAACGTCGTCTACGATAACGCGCTATACGATTTAGCCCTGACAGGCGCAAGCGTAAAAAGCTATAACGGTTTTTATTTAGAAGGGGTTTTTGACGATAAAATAGCGGTTTGCGACGGAATAAGCAAGGCGTTTTCGGCAATGGCGAATATCGAAGGCATACCTTGCGTAAGAATAACCGGTAAAAAATCGGGAACTTCCGGAAGCGTCGGGCACGCATGGAACAAAGTGCTGATAAATAATAAATGGTATATCGCCGACGCGACGAGCGACAACGTTATCCTCACTTTAAGCGGCGGCAAGCAACACGAAGTTTTATCGCTCGAATACTTTTTAATAACCGACGCCGAAATGAGCGAAAGTTACGAAGCAAGCGATTACACAGAACTTAAAGCGACGACCGATTATTCCGCCCGCTATACCGATAATTCGTTCGGCGTTTCGTCTAAAAAATACGATTTCGTCGTGGACGACGACGCAGAACTTAACTACCTTATAAACCGCGCGCTTAAATTAAGCGGCGGCGGAAGCGTTCAATTCACCCTTGCAAGCGGATATAACGGCGACTTAAACGAAGTGGTTAAAAAGCACAGTTATATCGACTTAACGCCGTCGGGCTCAACCGTTTACACTTACATCTTTTTAAATTAAATTTGCAACTAAAAACGCCCTTTCGGGGCGTTTTTAAATTTGTTTTGAAAGTTAAAATTATTCGTTTACGTTGCTAAAATCGTGCGTAGCCGAGCGGGGACTGAACCCCGTCAAGCCTTAAAGCCGTCTTTTTTGCCCGTTTCGGCAAATCTTTGCTTGAAGTATTCGTATACTTCTCGCGCAAACCTTTGCTAAAACTGCCTGAAAAATGCGGCTTTAAGATGCCTTGGCATTAGAGCGGCGATAAATTTAGATAAATCAAGGCAAACGAGCGCAGCATAACTCGTATTGCAAGCAAGTTTAACGCCGATTTAACAAATTTTGCACCGCTAAAACTTAATGCGGTTTAGTCCCCGCTCGGCTTAGGAAGTTCCCAGCGATATTTAGCGGCGAACAATCTTAAAACTATAACCGCCGCGCTGCCCGCCGCCATGCTGATTATTTCACCCGCAAAATTCCACAAGACGATAGTTAAAATCGCGCCGATAAGCGAAGCGCAGGCATAAAAATGCTTGACGAAGATAAAGGGCGTGTCTTTTGCGAACAAGTCGCGTATCGCGCCGCCGCCGACCGCGGTTATAACGCCCGTGAACAAGGCGAGAATAAACGGCGCGTTTTCTATCGCCGCGTACGCCGCTTTCACCCCGACCGCCGTAAAAACGCCTAACCCGACCGAGTCGCACACCAACAGCACGGCGTCGTATGCACGGGTGTTTTTATGCGCAAATTTTTGCGTGAAAGGAAGAAAGACGAAAACGCTCGTCACCACCGCGACGATTGCGTATACGGGGTTTAAAAACGCCGACGGGGGCGTTACGCCTAAAATCAAATCTCTTATAATTCCGCCGCCGATAGCCGTCGTAAGCCCTAAAATGATAACGCCGAAAACGTCCATTTTTTTATTGACCGCAACCATTGCGCCGGAAGCCGCAAACGCAACCGTTCCGATTATTTCAAGTATAAAAAACACGGAATTCATTATATGCACCTTATATAGTACGATTTATAGTTCGGTTTTGATTTTATCACCGGGTTAAAATTTTTGCAACGGTTTTTATAAAGCCCGCCGTGAATTCGCTTTAAATACGACTAAGACCCGTCCTCATCTGACAAATAGCGAAATTTGTCGAATGTAGGGCGAGAACGTTTGATTATATAAAATTTGTGTGTTATAATTGTGTTCTGTTCGGGGCGGGTAAAGC
>CAKQMM010000135.1 GCA_934254755.1 uncultured Clostridia bacterium | reverse complement strand
GGTCGTCGGCAGCAGTTTGCTAAACTTGACGACGACCCCCGTCGCTTTAACCGACGGGATAGAAAGTTTGCTTTCTCCCCTTAAAATAATAAAATTCCCCGTGCACGAACTCGCGCTCGTCATGAGCATCGCTTTAAGGTTCATACCCATTTTGGCGAGCGAGGCGGACAGAATAATTAACGCGCAAAAGGCGCGCGGGGCGGATTTTGAGAGCGGCAACCTTATATCCCGCGCGAAAGCTATGATACCCGTGCTCGTTCCTCTTTTGGTGAGCGCGTTCCGCCGCGCGGACGAACTCGGCGACGCTATGGACGCGCGCTGTTACAGCGGCAGTACGGTGAGGACTAAGTATAAAAAGGCAAAACTCGGCTATCGCGACTTTTTGGGGGCGTTTATCATGCTCGCCGCGCTTGCGGGCGTTATCGTGCTAAACGTCTTTATGGGGGCGGCGGTATGAACGTTTACCTTATAATTCGTTACGACGGCACGGATTTCGTCGGTTGGCAGGTTCAGCCAAGCGGCAGGAGCGTGCAGGGCGAAATAGAACAAGCGATTAAGCGCGTTACGGGAAGCGAAACGCGCGTTACCGCAAGCGGCAGGACGGATAGCGGCGTGCACGCGGCAGGGCAGGTCGTAAACTTTATAACGGAAGCTAAAATTCCGCCCGAAAAGTTTGCGGCGGCTTTGAACGCCGTCCTCCCCAAAGACGTAAAAGTGGTTAAAAGCGGACGGGCGAAAGACGATTTTAACGCAAGGTTTTCCGCCAAAAAAAAGACCTATATATATAATATATATCGTTCCGATACGGACGACCCTCTTAAAGAAAGATACGCCGTGCGCGTGTACGAAAAACTCGATTTGCAAAAAATGCGGGCGGCGGCGGAAATTTTGGAAGGCACGCACGACTTTAAGTGTTTTTTGTCGAGCGGGTCGAGCGTTAAAGGCACCGTAAGGACGGTGTATTCGATAAAAATAGTAAAGCGCGGCGCGGACTATAAGTTTTCGGTCGCGGGGAACGGCTTTTTATACAATATGGTGCGCATAATGGTCGGCACCCTTATCGCGGCGGGCGCGGGCAAACTTACCCTTAGCGAAATTCGCGACGGACTAAGTAGCGGCGCGCGCGACAAAATGGGCAAAACCATGCCTGCAAAAGGCTTAACGCTTTTAAAGGTAGATTATTTTAATTAAAGTTAAGTTCAAACGCTTGACAACTTTTTGTATATTTAATAAAATAGACAATGCGATGATAAGGTTTAACCGTAGGATTAGCCCCCCGAAGGTCGAATCTTCACATAAATAGTTATTTTTTTATAGGAGAAAATCATGAAAACTTTCATGGCTAAAAACGGTCAGGTCGAAAGAACCTGGTACGTCGTTGACGCAACGGATATGCCCCTCGGCAGACTTGCATCTCAGGTTGCCGCTATTTTAAGGGGTAAAAACAAACCCGTCTTCACGCCCAACGTCGATACGGGTGACCACGTTATCGTTATCAATACCGACAAAGTCGTATTAACGGGCAAAAAGCTCGAACAGAAATATTACTCTTACCACACCGGTTACATCGGCGGACTTAAACAGGTTCCGTATTCGAGAATGATCGCTGAAAAAAGCGACCTTGCCGTTTACGAAGCAATCAGAGGGATGCTTCCTAAAAACAGTTTAGGCAGACAGATGATAACCAAACTCCGCGTTTACAAAAACGCCGAACACAATCATCAGGCTCAGAAGCCCGTTGAATTGAAACTCGACAAGTAAGGAGAATTAAGGTATGGCTAAAGTAGCAAGCAAAAAGAAAGTTCAATTCTGGGGAACCGGCAGAAGAAAGAAAGCCGTTGCGCGCGTAAGGCTTATTCCGGGCGGCGCAGGCAACGTAGTCATCAACGGTAGAAATATCGACGATTATTGCGATCTTGAAACGGTTAAACTCGTTATTCGTCAACCCCTCGTTTTAACCGACACCACCGCTAAATACGACGTTTACGTAAACGTTGTGGGCGGCGGCTTCACCGGTCAGGCAGGCGCAATTCGTCACGGCATCGCACGTGCGTTAATCGTTGCCGAACCCGAGCTTCGCGCAGAACTTAAAAAAGCAGGTTTCTTAACGAGAGATCCGAGAATGAAAGAAAGGAAGAAATACGGTCTTAAAAAGGCTCGTCGCGCTCCGCAATTCTCGAAGAGGTAATCGTTCGTCGCGTTACTATGTATCGTTGAATTTTATCTTTAAAATTTCGGCTTATGCATCGTTAAACCCCACTCACCGTACGGCAAGTACGGTTTCGGGAGTTTGCCTTGCCTAAGCCGTTTTTTATAGCTAAAATTATAACTCACATAGCAACTCTCCTCACCGTTCGTTGCTGTAATTAACCCCCGCACTTTACGTGCGGGTTTTGTTTTGCCGTTTTTTACAAGTAGGGCAGGGGCTTGCTTCTGCCGCTGTTTATAAGGATATTTTTTATATAAAACCAGCCAATCCCCCCTGCCGTCGCGAAACGCGCCGTCGTCCCCCCCTTTGACAAGGGCGGGCAATGTTAGGCAGAAATCAAACGCGCTTCCGCGTAAGACTTCTTCGTTTCACTCGGAATGACAAAATAAAACGGGCGAACGACGTTTGCCCGCACCTCAACTTTTCACTATTCTCTCTTCACTTTTCACTACTCACGCCGGGTCGTGGGCGTTACCGCTACGGCTTTCTACCCGCTAATCACTAACCACTAATCGCTTTTTATCAAATTTAACCATAACAAAAGCGCGCCTTAAAGCGCGCTTTTGTTGCCGACTTAAAACTTATTGCAAATTTATTATGCGTTGGTTTGTTGGTTCTTCATAACGTAGTTGTTAATTTTGGACTGAGCAAGAATGTTGTCAACCCAGCCAAGAGCGACAAAGTTAAGAAGAAGGTATAAAATACCGCTGTCGCCGACTTTTTTGCCGAGTTTATAGCTCCAATACAAGTAGTAAATTCCGCAGGTTACAATCGAAAGAATGAACGCTACGCCGCCGGAAGCGGTTTTATCGGTATCGGACATTTGGTTGCTGTCGTTGGTAAGGCAGATGAACCAGTAAATGTCGTAAAGACCGCAGGTTATAATGCTTAAAATAATTGCTACTGCAATATTTCTGTTTTTCATAAAAATCTCCTAAAAATACGGTTGCGGGTTTTTGCTTAGAGCCTGTGCTTACCGTCGGCTTGGCAAACAAAACGGCGCGCCGAAAAAACGCGTAACTAAAACTTAGGGAAAACACTCTTTATCACTAATTATTTTTGCGGGAATAAATCGGTTTTTGCTGTGTTAAACACCACTCATAGTACGGCAAGTACAATTTCGGGTGTTTGCCTTGCAAAAACCGTACCGCAAGCGGCGATTTCTTCACCGCAAAAATGCTTCGCACCTAAAAGAGCGCATTTTTAGATGATTTTTCGCAAGCGTGAGAGCAGCTGTATTGAACATACCGCAATCGAACGGTTGCGGAAAAGGGCTAAAAAGTCGCCTTTTAGGTAATTAGTGATAAGGAATGTTTTCCCTAAAATTTTACCACGGTTTTTTGAGATTTTCAATAGAGAATATGAATAATTTTCAAATTTGGCTTGACGAACGTATGGTTATATGTTAAAATATTCTTATTGATAAGCAATATCAATAAGAATACTGAACAAAATCAATAAAAAAGGAGATTTTTATTATGAAAAAGTGGAGATGCACCGTTTGCGGCGAGATTGTTGAAAGTGACGTTCGCCCCGATAAATGCCCCTTATGCAAAGCACCCGGCGAAAAGTTCGTCGAAGTAAAGGACGATGAAAAGTCCTGGGCGGCTGAACACGTTATAGGCGTGGGCAAAGATAAAAACGTGCCCGAAGATATAGTCGAAGGGCTTCGCGCCAACTTTAACGGCGAATGTTCGGAAGTGGGGATGTATCTTGCAATGTCGCGCGCGGCGTTCAGAGAAGGCTATCCCGAAATAGGCTTGTATTGGGAAAAGGCGGCTTTTGAAGAAGCCGAACACGCCGCTAAGTTCGCGGAACTTTTGGGCGAAGTAGTTTCCCCTTCCACCAAAAAGAATTTGGAAGCAAGGGTCGAAGCGGAATTCGGCGCAACGCAAGGCAAGTTTGAAATCGCTAAAAAGGCAAAAGAACTCGGTCTTGACGCGATACACGACACCGTGCACGAAATGGCGCGTGACGAAGCCCGCCACGGCAAAGCGTTCGAAGGCTTTTTGAAGAGATATTTTAATAAATAAAGATATAACAATTCGTAAAAACGGCGAGCTCACGCTCCGCCGTTTTTAATTGGGGGACAATTAACTATCACTCGCCCCTGACCTATGATTTCGTTTCCACGGGATATTTCGCTCATCGCTCAATATGACAATGTGTGGTTAGTGGCTAGTGGGCAGAAATCCGTAGGGGACGGCACACACCCTGCCCGCCTTGTGTAAAGGGGG
>CAKQMM010000134.1 GCA_934254755.1 uncultured Clostridia bacterium | reverse complement strand
AGTTAAACCTTGGTACGTAATTCCTGATTTTGATTCAAGCGAATAGACCTTTTTGCCGTTATAAGTGTTCGGCACGACCACGTCGCCCGTAGCGTTGCTTTTAAGATAAACTATATAGCCGTCTTCATATTCGACGTAACTTAGCGCGGCTTTTACGAATTCACAAATTTTGCAGGTCTTGCCGTCGATACCGTACTCGTGCTCGCCATATATTTTCGCGTCGCAAAGCGAACAAAAGCCGTCGTGAAAAGAATCGGTATTGTCGTTATCAGCCGAAGTGTTCGCTTTAAAATCATGGCTTTCCCACACGGTTTGCCCGCATTTCGTGCATAATTTAGCGTGGCTATAATTAAATTCTTCGTCTTTAAATTGCACCATGCTAAAACCGTGCGTCGTGCAACTCATTTCGTAATCATCAGATTCGCCACAATAAATATATTCGTGCGAACAGTTATTGCTGTCGATTTTATCACCGCTTGTCGTGCTGCAACCGAACAACGCAACGGAAGCGGTCAGAAGCATAACGGCAAACAGCGTTAAGACAAAGTTCCTTTTCTTCATATAATTACTCCTTATATAATTACTCCTTATTGACAATTATTTTGAATAGCAATTTATGTACGCCTAATAAGCTATTAGACGTACACTTTTTCTTCATTTTAGCACTGCGAAATATTTTACGCAACAAATTTAGAGTCAAACGTAAAATTTTTAATAGAGCTATAAATGATTTTTGTCTTTAATGAAAAAATCTGCAAATAAAATATTCGCCTAGCGGACGCGGTTTATCAGTTTACGATGCCCGCAAAAAACACAGTTGTTGTCGCAAAATTTGAGCAAATCAGCGCGCCCGTGTATACGCTTACCGCCAAAACTTTAAGCGGCAGCGGAAACGATAACGATAGCGGTGAAGGCGGAGATAACGGCGAAATAAAAGGCGGTTCGCTTGATACCGGCGATAACTCAGCCGATAATTCCGTTCAAACTCCGCAAAAACATAGGCTTAGCGTTTTTGAGCGAGTTATGGTATTCGTTATAAGTTTTATCGGCGCGGCAGCAATAGGCTGCGGAATTTTTGCGGTTATTAAACTTATCCGCCACAGAAAAAATCAACGCTCAAATTTTGACGTTTAAATTTAAAATTCAAAAAGACTAACGGAATTTTTGCCGTTAGTCTTTTTGAATGGTTTAGTTTATTTGCGTCCTTTTTACGCCGTCCCGACTATAATTTTTCAATCGGCAAGCGAACTTCGATATAACGCTCTTTTGCCCACTCGCCGTTCGGTCGCCAGTGCATTGCAACTACTTCGGGAGCGTTTTTAAACGTGAAATCTGAAGAAGGAAGCCACTCCGTCATTATTCGTTTACGAATATCAGCATAGTCTTTAACGGGGCGTTTTTTCTTTTCCGTTTCAAAAATAACGTAAGTTTGTTTGGGTATTACGATAGTTTCAAAACCCATTTTATCCATAAAATCAACGCCGGTTACGGCGGGGTTAAAAAGCACGCTTCTCGTCCAGCCGTCAAGTTCATAAGCTACATAAAAATCGTAACCGTCATCGCCGACGTTCGTTATAATCAAATAATCGGTCGCATAATCGCACGACGCGCCAAGCAACAGCCACTGTTTTGCGCGCGTTTCCGTTATAAACGCTTCTTCTTGCGCCTCCCGCTCTTCGCCGTACGGAACTCCGCTGAACCGTTTTTTATATCCGACCAAAATTATTTCCGGTTTTTCTTCGATTTTATAAGTCATTGCGCTTACCCCGCTGAAATCGTTATCTAATACAATGCGCGGAAAAGTTCTTAAAACTTGACTGTTTTTTGCCTGCGACGGCATAGCTCCGTGGAATTTTTTAAACGCGCGCGAAAAACTTTCGGGCGTTTCGTATCCGTACTTAAAAGCAACGTCGGAAATTTTTGCGCCGCTAAGCAAAATATCGTTACCTGCAACGGTTAATTTTCTTCGGCGAATATACTCGCCGAGCGTTAGTCCGCAAGTTAGGCCGAAAACTCTTTGAAAATGATAACTCGACGAATACGCGCGTTTTGCAATATCGTCATAGTCAAGTTTTTTATCAAGGTTACGTTCGATATAATCTATTGCGTTTTGTAGCCGCGTTATCCATTCCATAATTAAATTATAGCCGCAAACTGCCGTTTTGTCTTGACTTTTTGTGCTAAATTTTGCTAAAATTTGTTTATGATGCTAAAAAATGAAATTTACGAACTACTTAAAAGCAAAAATTTAGATTGCGAAATTTACGAACACGAAGCCGTTTTTACGATGAGCGAACTTTCGTCCGCCGAGCTTAAACATCCCGAATGTGAAGCGAAAAATTTGTTCGTCCGCGACGATAAGCGCAAAAATTACTATTTAATCACCGTGAAAGGCGATAAACGCGTTGATTTAAAAGAATTCCGCCGTACGTTCGGGCTTAAACCGCTGACTTTTGCGCACGACGACGAGTTGTTTTCTATTTTAGGCGTGCACGCGGGCTCCGTTTCCCCATTCGGGCTTTTGAACGACGAAAATAAGTCCGTCATATTTTATATAGACGAAGCGTTTTTTGACGAGCCGAAAAAGATAGGCGTTCACCCTAACGATAATACCGCCACGGTTATGCTTAACATTGACGACCTGATTGCGATTATAAAAGAACACGGCAACGAAATAAACATAGTTAAATTTTAGTAACAAAAAAGACCTTTTGCAAGGTCTTTTTTAAATTGCAATAAATTACTGCGCTTTAAAGTAGATGATTTTCACCTTTTTTAAAAGCATTTCGTCAACGTTTTTTAACTCGTCTTCGGTAAACGATTTTTTAAATTCGGCAAAGTTTTCGCTCAACCGCTTTGCGGTGTCGTCAAGCTGCTTAACGTAATAGTAAATTTCACTGTACTTAACATCGCCGTGCGGCGAAAAATCAAGCGCAAAATCATAAGTTTCGGAATATTCGCAAATTTTTAAACGCACGTCTTCCGGCATATCGGCGATAACTTCGTCTTTATTTTCGTTATAAGGAGCTAAAATAGTTTTTAATTCGCTTGCGGCGTTTAACCTTGCGGTAACTTTATCGTCAACTATATTTACAAAATTTTCAAGCAGCAAATGCGGGTTGCTAAGAACTTCGTTCGTTGCGTAATTATCTTCGATAGTACTGCGCTCTTCGTCCGTCAATTCAAAAACTTCAACGTAACCGTCGATTGCGCTTGCGGCAACTTCTATCAGTTCAACCGACTTATCTAAATAAGCCTCGCGCGAGGCGATGCCGTAAACGCCTAATTTAACCGTCAAACTTTCGTTTAAAAGCCCGTACTCGTCAAATTTTTTCATAACGGACGTAACAGCGTCGTCTATCGGAGCTTCGGTAAACTTTAAATTTTGCAAAAGCACCGCCCCGCTTTCGTTAAGAGCGGTTTGTGCCGTAACGACGTTCTGAGTGTTGACCGTTAATTTTATATCGGCATTGCGGCTTATTATTACGCAGTAATCGTCAACCGGCGCAGCTTTAAGCGCGCTTTTTTTGGCGTTACTTATAATTGAAGCCGTCGTAACGATTACGGCGAACAACAAAACGACGATTATTAACCCCGCAATTTCGTTTTTGAAGGGGTTGAGCCGCTCTAATACGCCGTTTTTTGGTTTATCGACTTGCTCGCCCAAGTCGCGTTTAATAGCTGAGTTTTGCCGCTCGTTTAAGCCGCCCTGCGGCTCCGATATTTTTAAATTGTTTTCGTCGCCCATATCTTTTGCCATATAATCACCTTAAAACGAGAAAATAACTTAATCGCGCGTTATCGGCGCGCGACGGTAAACCGTGTTTTAACCTATTTAAAATCGGCTTTATTTATTCAAGCAGTCGTTGCAAACGCCGCTATAAATAACCGAAACGCCGTTTACAACGCCGCACCCTACTTTCGGGAGCGTTATCTCAGCCGCGCCGTTTTCTTTAAAAATATCAAATATTTTACCGCATTTTTCGCACACAAAATGGTCGTGCGGCGCACGCAAAATTTCATACCTGCTCGGTTCGTTCGGGAAAGACAGTTTTTTAATATAACCGTCGCCGTATAAAACCGTAAGGTTGCGAAACACCGTCGCTTTACCGATATTCGGGGCGAGCGTTTTTACGTACTCGTACGTTTCGACTGCGGACGGGTGTTTAAGCTCGTCTACCGCGTCGTATATAATTTTGCGTTGTTTGGTAAGTCTTCTTTGCATAGGGCGTTTCGGCTCGGCGCGAGCGCTTTCACCCCCGCGCCGCCCGCTATCGTCTTTAAATAATTTACGCTAAACTATTATTTAAATAATTTACGCTAAACTATTAAATGATATATTTAGCAGATTTTTGGGGAGCGTTTTTAAGTTCGGCGCGCTTTTCGTCGTAGCCGTTTCTACCTAAAAGAGCGTAAGTTGCGTTCTTGCCGCCTTCAACGCCGGGTTGATTGTACGCGTCGATATCGAGCATTTCGCC
>CAKQMM010000133.1 GCA_934254755.1 uncultured Clostridia bacterium | reverse complement strand
ACTTTTAACTCCGCCACCCCGTCGCTTAAACGCGCAAACTTATCTTTCGTAACGCTTAGTCCGTTTTGCGCCGCCATAAGCGCGGCGGAATATTTTGTTTTTTCGCTAACTTTAAAGGTTAATTCGGTGTAGTCGGGCATAAGCGCGTCGCACTTTGCTATCTTTGCGCTCAAATCGTCAGCCGTTTTTTGTTTGGCGCACGCAGCGTTAAGCTCCTGCTCCGCCTTTTTTAAAGCTTCTTTTAAAATCGGCTCGGTTACGCGCATTTCGTCAAGCGAACGCTTCGTATCGCTTAGCGTTGCGGCAGCTGCTTTTCTGTCCGCAAGCGCGCGATATTTCGCGGCGGCTAAGTTAAACTGCTCGCTCGCCCGTTTTTCTTCTTCCTCGCTCGATACAAAAAGAGCGGTTAAAAGTTCTTTACACTCGTCAAGGTTTGCGTCTTCGTCTTCGCTAAGCTCCGAAAACTTTGAATACAACCCGCTTTTTTCATCGACGACCGCCCCGTTAAAATATTGAAGGGTGCTTTTTCTTATGTAGTCGCAATCGTTTTTAAGCTTAAAATATTCCGACTTCAACGCTTCTTGCAAGTCTTTATACTTCTGCGTTTTGAATATTTCGCGGAATATGTTCATCCGCTCCGCCGTATCGGCGTTTAAAAGGCGCAAAAAGTCGCCCTGCGCAATCATCGCGATTTGTTTATATTGCTTAGCGTCAACGCCTAAAATTTCTTTCACGGCGGCGTCAACGTCTTTAACCTTAGCGTAAGTTTTGCCGTTCGGCATGGTAAGCTCGGCTTCCGCTTTCTGAACGGCAACGCCTTCCCCGCGCGCCGACGGGCGCATATATTCGGGGTTGCGCCTGACGGTGTAAATTTTATCGTTATACGAAAACTTCAGCTCGACGAAAGTGGGCGTTTTTATGTCGGCGTATTTAGAGCGGAAGTTTTGCGGGTCGCGCTCGTTGCCGCTCGCCTCGCCGAAAAGCGCGTAAATTATCGCGTCGAAAATGGTCGTCTTCCCTGCGCCGGTGTCGCCCGTTATAAGGAATAAACCCCCGTTTAGTTTGGTAAAATCGACTTCAGCTTGTTTTGCGTAAGGTCCGAAAGCGGACATGATAAGTTTTAGCGGTTTCATTTTTTCTCCCAAATTTTTTCGATAAGTTCGCCAACCGTCGCTTTTTGCTCGTCGCTTAAATCTCTATTTTGCTGCTTTTTATAAAGGTCGCCGAAAAGTTCGAGCGGCGTCTTTTTTTCGGGCTCGACAGCTTCGGTAAACTCCGCCGCCCCTCTCGTCCTCTTGTTGTCGTACTCAAGCCGCATAAGGTTTTTGTAAACGGTTTTAAGGTTTGCGGCGGCGTTCACCACGTCGTCCTCGTCAAGCAAAGTTATTTTTAAATAATCGCTTTGAAGAGTGGTGTTTTCGTAAAAACTTCTGAGCATAATATCGTTATATTTGCCGCGAATTTCTTTCATTTCGCGTAGCGGTTTTATCGGCACAGTTTTAATATCGACCTCGCCGTTCGCGCCGATTTCGGCAACCGTAACGCTTTTTATATCGTTCACTTCCGAAAAGGAGTATTTAAGCGGCGTGCCGCTGTATCTTATGCGAGGGCTTCCCACGTTTTGCGGGCGGTGCAAATGCCCCAAAGCAACGTAGTCAAACCCGTCGAAACACGCCCCGTCAACGTTGTCCAAGCCGCCCACGCTTACGTCTTCCGACTCGCTTTTTTCCGCCCCCGTCACAAACTGGTGGGCGATAAGCACGTTGCGCTCGCTTTTGTTTACGTTCATTTTATCTATGCAAGCTTTGACGGCGTCGGTGTAAGTTTCGATATTTTTATCCTCGAAAAACCGCCTGACCGCGGCGGGCTTTACAAACGGGAGCATATAGATATTGACTTCGCCGAACTCGTCTTTAATTTTATATGGTAGAACGTTCCCGTCGTAAACGGGCGAAAAATGCACCCCGCTTAAATCTATAAGCCTGCTTAAAAAGGAGAGCCTCTCGGCGGAATCGTGATTGCCGCTTATAATAAAAACGGGAATTTTAAGCGCGGCGAGTTTTACGATAAAATCGTCGAAAAGTTCCACCGCTTCCTGCGAAGGTATGCTTTTATCGTACACGTCCCCCGCGATGGCGACGGCGTCCGGGCACTCCGCTCGGATAATATTTAAAATTTCGTTAAGCGCGTAAGACTGGTCGTCCGAAAACGGATAGTCGAACACGCGTTTGCCGATATGTAAATCGGATAAATGCACGAGTTTCATAATTTAATTCAGCCCCCGTTCGGGAATTTTTTTTATTCGGACGGGCGCGGTTTTGTTTTATCGTCCGCGCCCGTAAAAAGCGGCAAAGTTTTGCCGCTTTTATTTTAGCACGATTTTATGGTTTTTTCAAGCACGGACCATAGGGAAAACACTCTTTATCACTAACTATTTTTGCGGGCATAAATCGGTTTTTGCTGTGTTAAACCCCGCTCATAGTACGGCAGTACAATTTCGGGTGTTTGCCTTGCAAAAACCACACCGCAAGCGGCGATTTCTTCTCCGCAAAAATGCTTCGCACCTAAAAGAGCGCATTTTTAGATGATTTTTCGCAAGCGTGAGAGCAGTTGTACTGAACGTACTGCAATCGAGCGGTTGCGGAAAAGGGCTAAAAAGTCGCCTTTTAGGTAGTTAGTGATAAGGAATGTTTTCCCTATCAAAACCCTATTTTGCGCGGCGGGGCGGGGAGTTTATCAAAAACGAAGTCTTCCGCCGTCAAAGTGGTAAGCGAGGCGTTGCTGACGCTATCCATGCCGATTTTAAAAATTCGCCCCGACTGTTTAAGCTCCGCACGCTCCACCACGCTGCGCGCGTACCTGCCGTTGCCGAACCCTTTTACGCTACGCGCCGCCCTGAACTGAGTTATAAGTTTGTCTTTTGCGCCGCTTTCTATGCTGTAACCGGTTTTTTGCGCTATCTGTTCGGCTATTTCAAACAATTCTTCTTCCGTGTAGTCGTCAAACGGAACTTTAAACGCTATGCGGGAGCTAAGACCGGGGTTACGGGATAAAAACGTTTCCATTTCGTCGGTGTACCCCGCAAAAATAACCAAAACGTCATCGCGGCGGTTTTCCATTTCCTGAACTATCTGGTTTATCGCCTCGTCGCCGTAAAGCCCCTCTTTCCCGTCCACGAGAGAATACGCTTCGTCGATAAACAGCACCGAGCCTCTTGCTCTGTCGAACAAATCTTTGACCTTAGGCGCGGTTTGTCCGACGTACTTTGCGACGATGTCCGCCCGCCCCGTTTCTATAAGATTGCCGACCGACAAAATGCCGTTATCTTTAAAAATGCGCGCTAAAAGCCTTGCCACGGTCGTTTTTGCGGTGCCGGGGCTGCCGGTAAACGCCATGTGCATCGACGGGCGGTTGAAATCAAGCCCGCGCAAACGGAATTCTTTTTGCAGTTTAAAATATCCGACGGCGTCGTCTATAACCTTTTTGACCGCTTTTAAACCTATCATCCGCTCAAGTTCTGCGTACGCGTCCGACTCGGTTTTTTCAACTTCGTTTTCGTGGGTGAAAAAGGGCTTATATTGAGGATAAACTTCCGTAGCCAGATTTTCGTGCCGCCACTTTCCGTAACGCTCGGCAAGTTCGGGGTAGGTATAACTTTTTTCGCTTTTTAAAAATTTTTCGATAAACTCGTCGCTGAGCGTCGCCCCGTCTTTTTTGGCGATGGTTTTAAGAACGTCAACGGCGGTTTGTTTAAAAAACAAGTCTTCGCTTATCTCAACCACCGCTAACCCCCCAAGCGCGTTTAAAAGTTTGTTTTTTATCTTTTCGGAGCAATAATCCATCGAAAACATAGTAAGCGTTTTATAAGCGTTGCGCTTTACCGTTTTTATAAGGTCGTCAAGGTTAAAAGCGTTCCTCTTATAACTTCCTCCGTCCAAGGCGTATTTCGGAATTTTTATGAGCACGCTGGCCCCTTCGCTTATATCGTAAATATTATTAAGCATTTCTGAAAAATACTCTTCCCCCGCAGAAATTATCGTGTAACGCCTCGACGTCAGCCTGCCGCGATCGTAAAGCGCGGACACAAGCCCGCGCACGATATTGCGCCTTACGTCGTCGCATTCGGAAGATATTATATAGTGCGCGGCTTGCCCCGCATATTTTTTGCTCCGCGGCGTTTTCGTGATGCGGTCAAGCTCTTCTATGTATTTAGAGCCGAGCTCTTTGCTCCTCGCTTCTTTGTAAAGAGTTTTTATGCTCTTATTATCGTCTGCGATTCTATCCACCCAACCGTCGTTATGCCGCATCGGATAAGAATTGAATTTTCTTAAACCCAGACGGGCTATAAACTCGTTGTCGTCGTTTACAAGCGACTTATCGTCCGCTTCCGAAGCGTTATCCAAAAAATCGCTTACGGTTATCTCTTCGATTTTAAGCGTTTCGTAGTTGATTTTCGCCGCGCCGAGAAGATCTTCGGCAAGTTT
>CAKQMM010000132.1 GCA_934254755.1 uncultured Clostridia bacterium | reverse complement strand
GGCTTATATTCGACGGCTTTGCGGCGATTTCAGACCCCGTCAGAAAAGACGTCGTTAAATCTTGCGGCGAGTGCATGGCGGCGGGCATAAAGGTTAAAATGCTGACGGGCGATAACGCAAAAACCGCGCTTTCTATCGCGAAAAAATTAAAAATAGCAAGTGGCGAAAGTCAGGTTATAACCGCGCGCGAAGCGGAAGATATGACCGACGAAGAGTTGCTTAAAAAACTCGAAACGGTAACGGTCGTAGCGCGCAGCACGCCCGAAACGAAACTCAGGGTCGTTAAACTTTTAAAGGCGGCGGGCGAAGTGGTTGCGGTTACGGGCGACGGCATAAACGACGCGCCCGCCATAAAAAACGCCGATATCGGCATAGCGATGGGCGGCGGAAGCGAAATTACTAAAGAAGCGAGCGATATAATTTTATTAGACAACTCCTTTTCGACGATAATAAAAGCGATATTTTTCGGGCGGAACATTTACGAAAACTTTCAGCGTTTTATAATGTTCCAACTCTCCGTCAACGTTACGGCTACGGCGTTTATAATAATTTGTTTGCTTTCAAACCGCCCCAGCCCCTTTAACGCGCTTATGCTTTTGTGGATAAACGTTATTATGGACGGTCCGCCCGCGCTCACCTTAGGGCTCGAAACGCGCGGCGCGGAGATTATGAAAGACACCCCCGTCCGCCGCAGCGATAATATTCTGACCCGTAAAATAATGGCGCGGATAGTTTTGCACGCCACGTTCAGCGCGGGGCTTTTAATCGCGCAATATAAGTTTAATTTCCTTAATTGTGATAAGTCCGAGCAGCAAACGGTTATTTTCACGCTGTTTACGGTGTTGCAGCTCTTCAACGCCTTCAACTGCCGCGAAACGGGGTCGAGAAGCGTCGTTAAAAACTTTAAGGGCAACAAAGCGATGCTTATAACTTTTTCGGTCACGTTCGTGTTGCAAATAATTTTAACGCAAAAATGCGGCAAGTTTTTTGAAACGACTCCCCTTGATTTCGCGCTGTGGATAAAGATAATTTTAACGGGCGCAAGCGTCGTTTTAATAAGCGAAGCGTATAAGGCGTTATATAGACTTTATTCGACTAAAAAAGTTGATAAACAAATCTCAAAAGCCCTAATTAAAACGCAAAATAATGCATAGACTTATTGTATGAGTGAAATAAAAATATCCGAAAGCCGCATAAGGGGCGATTATATTTCTTATATTTTAAACTCCTTGTCAAGCGTTATGGCGGAAATGCGCGCTTCAAAAATATTAAAAACGGACGCTTTACGGCAAGAGCTTATTTTAACCGTCCCCGAAGAGTTCAAAAGCCTTTTGACCCTTGAAGCGGAAGACAAAATGGCGGACGTTATAGCAATAGGCTATAAATACGCCTATTTTAAGCGCAACATAGCTATAACCGCGCTCGGCGACGACGATAAAGAACTTTTGTACGCCGCGCTCATCGCCGCCGACGCCGACGAAGATAAGCGTTACGTCAAGCGTAAACTCAAAAACTTCAGCGAGTATAGCATAGACGGCATTTTCAATTTCAGAATGAAGCCGCTTAAAGAAAAGTGGAGCGATATCGCGGGGTACGTACCCAAAACGTTCACCAAAAGTCAGGTTAAAGACTTTATAACTTACCTTATAAAAGATAAGCGCGGCAAACGGGTTTGTTACGACGGAAGGGGCATATACGACAAGTATTTTAACAGACTTACGCGTAGCATGCTTATGGGCGAGGGCGGCGAAACGCTTAAAATCGCGAAAGAGATAATTTTATCGGGCGCGGGCGAAGTGGAGCTTTTATCCCCGTTGCCCGAAAAAGACGAGCCGTATATAAAAGAATATTACGGCGACAGGGTGATATTTTCGGGCGAGTATTTTAAGCGGGGATAGAGTTGTTTTTGCGGCTTGGCGGCGGCGTTTTTAATAACAAAATATAGCTGTTTATAGCGCTTGCGTTTTGAAGCGGCTTTATAAACCGACAAAATGCGTCAAAAAACGTTGACAAAAAAATTTTTAAGGATATAATTAAATAACGTGACAGTTGAGGCAACCGGGGCGGATGAATTCCGCCCTTATCTTTTCTATAAACGCTTTTAAGGTGCAGTATGTTAGTTAATTTATCCGACGGTTCTTCCGTGAATATAGAAGAAGGCGCAACCGCTTTAAGTTTAGCGGCTTTTTTAGGCGAAGCGTCTTTACGGTCGGCTATCGCCGCCGAAATAAACGGAAAAACCAAAGATTTATCGACCGTTTTAGCGGACGGCGATACGGTTAAATTGCTGACTTTAAAAGACGAAGAAGGTTTACGCGTTTACAGAATCGCGTGCGCGCATGTGCTTGCGCAAGCGGTCAAAAACATATATCCAACCTGCAACATCGCCGCGGAAAGGGCGCATAAAAGCGGTTTTTATTGTGACGTTGAGTTTAAAACCCCCATTAAAAAAGAAGACTTGTCTAAAATAGAGCGCGAAATGAAGTCTATTATAAAAAGCGATTTACCCGTCGAAAGGTTTACGCTCGATAAAAAAGACGCGCTTAAACTCTTAAAAAAATTCGGCGAAATGTATAAGCTTCAGACCGTCGAACGCATCCCGGACGGCGTGCCCGTAAGTTTTTATAAACAAGGCGCGTTTACCGACGTTTGCGGCGAAGCCCACGTTCTATCAACCGGCAGAATAAAAGCGTTTGCGCTGACTAGGCTTTCGGGCGCGTATTTCAGCGGCGACGCAAATAACGAAATGCTTACCCGCATAAGCGGCGTTGCGTTTGAAAAAAAGTCCGAAATCGACGCGTATCTTAAAAATAGAGAAGAGCAGAAAAAACTCGACCATAGATATATCGGCGCTAAACTCAATTATTTCACCCGTTTTGCGCCTGCGGGTCGCGGCAAAATAATACTAACCGAAAAAGGCGCGGCGACTTTACGCACGCTCATAGATATTTTCGAGCGGGAAGAAATTTTAAGCGGCTATCTCCCCGTAAAGACCCCCTCGGTTTACGGCGCGGAAGCGTACGCGGGCGGGTTTACCGAAAGATATAAAAAGAACTTGCTCACCGTAAACGCCGGCGGGAAAAGACAACCGCAAATTTTAACCCCCGTAACCTTCCCCGCAAAATTCGCGCTTTATGCGGCGGGGCTTAAAAGTTATAAGGACTTGCCCGTCAAGTATTTTGAAACGGGCGAGGCGTTCAAGCGCACGGGCGGCAAAACGGACGGGCTTAAAGGTTTAAGCGAATACACGGCGAACGACTGCGCCGTTTTCTGCGCACCCGAAGCCGCCGAAAAGGAGTTTTATACAGCTCTATGCGACTGCGTAAGGACGCTCAACAAAATAGGGTTCACCGACCTTGTTTTCAGGTTCGCTAAATGTGACCCCGCGATAAAAAACAAATTCGTAACCGCTAAGCGCGAGTGGGAAAACGCTCAAAAAATCATAAAATCTGCGCTTGACGGAAACGGAATAGCGTATGAAGAAGTCGCGGGCGGGGCGGAGTATTACGCGCCCAAGGTCGAAGTCGCGGTTAAGGACGTTTTCGGAAAAGTTTACGCCGTGTCGAGCGTTACGCTCGATTTTATAACTCCCAAAAAGTACGGGCTTAAATACGTCTCTAAAAGCGGAGAGAAAAAGTACGTTTGTTCCGTCCGCGCGAATTTTGCGATAAGCTTCGAGCGGATAATCGCCCTCTTAATCGAAAAATGCGGCGGCGATATGCCGGTCTTAGTCGCGCCTTTACAGGTTGCCGTATTAAGCGCGGGTGACAGCGCGTTTGCCGAAGAGGTTTATAAAGAACTTATGCTTGCGGGCGTGCGCGCAAAAGCGTATTTTTCTATCGCGCCGCTTAAAGCGCGCGTAAAACTTGCGATGGGCGAAAAAACGCCTTACGTGATAGTTGCGGGCAAAGCGGAGAGCGAAACGGGGCTTTTAAGCGTTAAAAAGCGCGGCGATAGCGAAGTTTACAAGCAAACTTTAGCGGAAGTTATAAAAGAAATAAAAAAATCGAATTAAATCGGTTGACAATAAATTTTAATTGTATTAAGATAATAAAGCAAGCAGGAGTTACCCCTTCTCGCCTACAACTCGCGTTCGTCAGGCTTTTATACGTTTATAAGCGATAATTCGCTTTTAATGCGGGGTGCTTTTGCGCCCCGCAATTTTTTATAGGAAGGTAAATCGTTATTAAAAACCAGCATCAAATCAACGAAGAAATTCGCGACAGAGAAATAAGGCTTATCGGCGAAACGGGCGAACAGCTCGGCATAGTCAGCGCGCAGGAAGCGTTGCGCCTTGCTTACGATAAAGATTTGGACCTTGTTAAAATCTCTCCCAACGCCGTTCCCCCCGTATGTAAGATTATGGACTACGGCAAATTTAAGTTCGAGCAGCTTAAAAAGGCGAAAGAAGCGAAGAAGAATCAGAAAGTAGTTGAACTTAAAGAGATTTGGCTTTCCATGACGATTGACGTCGGCGACCTTAACGTTAAGGCAAAGCAGGCGCAAAAATTCCTTGCGGCGGGTAACAA
>CAKQMM010000131.1 GCA_934254755.1 uncultured Clostridia bacterium | reverse complement strand
CGGCAAAAGCGTACGCTTCGAGGAACCGTGCGGCTGCGCCCTTAACCAGAATTTCGGGATCGATAACCACCGCTTTAAGCGCGTTTTTACCGTCGGCGCTTTTACCCCCTACGGGTTTTTCACCCGCGTTTTTGTCGCATGCGACCCCTTTTGCCGCAAACAACCCGTCAAAGTCGGGCTCGGTTAAGACCGCGTAACAGCTTTTACCGCTTTTTTTAGCGTAAGCGGCGGCTGAAAGTATAAAATTTTTATCGCCGAGGGCGATAACGTCGCCCGTCAAAAAGCGCGCGGCGGCGGCAAACTTCCCGCTCGCCCCTTCGCTGAAAAGGGTAACGGAATATTCCGCTCCCGCCTTTTTGAGCGCGTCAGTGATTTTTCCGCCGTGTTTTTTAAAAGCCGCTTCGCTTGAAAAAACGTCGTACTTTTTATTTTTTTCGGCAATCCTTAAAACCCCGTCGCAAGTCTTGGCGGTTACTATCCAGGTGCCTAAATCGTCCTTTAAACTCCTTAAAAACTTGTTTATTTCGCCGCTTAAATCGAAAAGATATTTCGCGCCGCTCATGTTACGCCTCTTTGCCTGCGTTTATAAACACTTCGACCTTCTTTTTAAAATCGTTGTCGGTCGCAAAACTCTTGCCCGTAAACCCTTCGTCCGCTCCGCACGCCGCGGTTATTGCCGAACCGACGAGCAGATACGCAACGTCGAGTTGCTTTTCGCTTGCCGACGTTAAGTGAACGTTCTGGCGAACCATACCCGCGCGGACTATCTCTATAGGGATAAGTTCGTTGTCGTAAATAATCTCATACGCGCGCGACAAATCTTCGTCGCTTAAATATTTGCCGTTAAACGCCACGGCGGATATTCCCGCGCCTTTTAGCGCGACGCACTTTTTTGAAAGGTCTTTTTCGTCAAGCGTTCTTATTTTTAGTTTGTACGCGGTGATAACGCCGTACTTATCGTTTATTGCGACGAGACTTTTGACCGAACTTAAATTTTCGCATTTAAAACGCTTGCGGATCTGCTCGCCCAAAATTCTTGCGGTGTCTTCGATGATATACTCGTTGTCCGCGTCGCTTAAATACCTCGTTTCGTCGTCGGTAAGTTTAAGTTTAAGCGTTTCGGTTAAAAAACCGACGGCTTTATCCGCTCCGATTTTTTCCGACAGAATTTTAGCCGCCACCAAAGCGACGTGCTTTTCGGTAACCGCGCCGCCCGACAAAAACTCCGAATTTTTAATAACGTCGCTTTCGCTGAGCCTTATTTTGGTTTTTTTAAGGCGTTTGTTTATTTCGGAAATAACGTACTTGCAATAGTCGTATTTTATTTTGCGGACGGGCTCTAAATCTCTTTGCAGTTCTTTTGCTGAACTAAAAGGCACGGCGTAGGAATATACGACGGCATAGTCCTCGTTGAAAAGAGGCTTTACTTCGGCATGGTAGCCGTAAACGTATTTAAGCCTTGCGATATCCGCCGCGAACTTGAACTCTTTAAAACCTTTAACGGTTGCGTAGTCGTTCACGCCGATGACGGCAACGTCGTTGACGTGGGCAAGGTACGCCGCAAGCGACGGAGAATACCTTGAATAATAGTAACTCGTCGCGGTGTTAAGGGTAACGGGCGCGAACGGCTTTTTGGCAGAGGCGGCAACGCTTTTTATAGCTTCGCCGTCGATAGCGGTTTTATCCGCTTCCCTCTTTTCAATTTCTTCGCGCTTGATAAGTTTTTTAAAAACCCGCCGCCGTTTACGCGGGCGTTTGTCGTTTAATAAACTTATAAGTTTTTCAGTGTTAAGCATAATCTCCCTTAGGCTTGGCGAAGCTTACGCCCCGCAATTTATCTTTCGTTAATAAGTATACGTCCGTAAATATATACATATTTATTTTAATATTTATATTAAGTTTTGTCAACTGGCTTAATTTCGGAACCGTTTCAGCCGTTTTTTTAATAAAAATTGCCGTTTTTACGCTAAAAATTTAAAATAACTATTGACATTTTTAAAATGTAAGTTAAAATGTAGTTAATAAGCGAACAAGTTTATGCGCTTAAAAAACGAAGGCGAACCATCGCCGAGGGGGACAATATGAACAAAGGTGAATTCACCAGAGCATACGCCGACAGGCTCGGCGTCACCATTAAAGAAGCTGAAAAGTGCGTTGAACTTTTCATAACCACGATGACGGAATGTCTTAAAAACGGCGAATACGTGCACATTTCGGGCTTCGCGACTTTCGATTTGAAAGCAAAGAACGAACGCGTCGGCGTAAACCCGCTTAACGGCGAAAAGGTAGTTATACCCGCTTGCAAAGCGCCCGTAGCTAAATTCTCGAAAACATTTAAAGAAAAATTTAATTAAAATTAAAAGCCGCAGTTTTGCGGCTTTTATTTTTTGATGAAATGCGGGCGGGAAAGGCTCTATGTAGTAAAGAGAGCTGTCGCTACATTCAGAATGACACAATATTAGGTTTGTCACCCTAAGAGTAGCGAATTATCTCGTGGAAACGAAAACAAACTTAAATGCGGACAAACTTTATTTAAACCCGCAAACTTAACGTAGGGAAGGGGCTAGCTCCTTCCGTTTTTATATTGTAAATTTATCCCGTCACCCTGAGCTTGTCGATGCCGAGTGCCGCATTTCATACATAATGCGCCTAACGGCTAGATGTTTCGACTGCGCTTACGCTCCGCTCAACATGACGAGTGCTGATTTTTTGTTTAAAACCAGCCAATCCCCCCGAATAAAAAGCGCAACGCTTTTTATTCACCCCCCCGCTTTGACTAGGCGGGCAAGGGGTGGGCGTTACCGCTACGGTTTTCTATCCACTATCCGCTCAACACTATCCGCTAAACAAAAAAACTGCTTGCGTTTGCAGGCAGTTTTTTGTTTTAAAATCAATGAGACGGCTAAGCGTGCCGACTATAACGCCCTGATTGACTCAACGGGGGGTTTTTTAGCCGCGTGAACGACGGGGATAATCGTAGCGATAACGGATACGACCGCCGCCACCGCGAAAATCAAACCTATTTCTATCCAACCGTATTCGAGCATTTTTATGCTGATAGCCTCGGATATGCTGTTATTCAAAGCGTTGCAGACGAAGAACGCCGCCACCGCGGATAAAAGGAAGCATATAAAGGATATAAATCCGCCTTCCGCAAAGAATATTTTGAACACGTCAGTTCCGCGCGCGCCTACCGCCCGCAAAATTCCGATTTCTTTCGATTTTGCCGAAATGGAAACGGATATGAAGTTAAACAGCATCAGCGCGGAGAATACGCCCAAAACCGCCGCCACGATAAGGAACACTTTTTTAAGCGTCGAAACCATTTCCGCCATAAAGTCAACGGACTGGTATACCTGGTTGGTCATTTTTATTTTAAAGGTATCGTCGCCGTAATGAAGAATATACTTCGTTTGTTCGACCGTGTTATCCGTCAGCGCGATGACGGAAGAATACTTTCCGTCTTCGGGGAACTTATATTTCGTCTCGTTTTCCCACTTCCATTCGGAGCCGTCGCCGTACCTGTTAGAAGTAAAGCCGTACTCTTTAATCATCTCTTGAGACGCGAATATGCACGATTCGCCGTCGCCGACTAACGAGTAGAACCCGCGCACGTCAAGCGAACATTCGGCGTTTTTGTCGTTCATCACCTTAATCGATTTAAGCGTGTTTAAAACCGCCGTCCAGTCAGTATCGTCTTCGCTCCTGTTGTCGTAAGCCTTTTTAAAATAGGTGAACGCCGCGGGATAATCGCTTTCGTTAAGCGCATTGTTAAACGCTTCTTGTTCAGCCTGCAACCTTTTCTGCTCTACCCTATCTTCTTCGGTTTCGCCGTAAGAATTATTTATCGCGTTGGTATAATAACTATCCGTCAGCCACCTGAGCCTTTCGAAAACGTTTATCTGACCGCCGCCGTTAGTAAGCGGAAGATACACGCCGTATCTGTCGTTCTTCTTAGAAACGTCGTACCCGCTTTTTTTAGTTAAAGTAAAGGTACCCGAATCGAAAGAATAGAAGGTGAAAGAATCCGCGTTCTTTTTAACGATGTCTTCGTTAAAGTAATTAAAACTATCGGAGCTATAGTCGGGCTGTAATTCCGTTTTTATTTTGCCAAGCATCCACATGCTCTGAATATAAAAGCCGCCGCCGTAATTCTTGTTAAAATAGTCTTTATTCGCGCTGTAAAAGCCGTCGCTTACGAACGCCACGGTGTGCAAACTGCCGGAAAGATAATCTTTAAGGGTGTTAACGTTGTTCTGATACGCCTTTTCGTCGGCGGTCATCGTATTCGGGTTTTTGCTTGCGGAGGAATTTTCTTCTTTGCTGTCGGCGCGGGTCTTTATAGCCGTAAAGCGGCTGTCGTTATAAAGCGCGCCGTTTATCTTGATAACGCCGGTAATTTTAAACGTTTTTTTATCGTCGTTACCTAAGTTAATCGTTTTGCCTATTAAATTTTCTTCGGATTTTATCTCTTCGACGTCACTTCCGTTTCTATACCCGTAGGCTTTAAACGACTGATATATATAGTCGGAAACTGCTATTTCGTCGTCCGCCGCGGGGTATTTGCC
>CAKQMM010000130.1 GCA_934254755.1 uncultured Clostridia bacterium | reverse complement strand
CTTACTTACTTATCGGGCGCGAAAGTTAAGCCGTTTTACTTTTTAGCGGTTAAAAGCGTGCAGGCGTTTTACGCTTTTTTGCTCGCGTTTTTACTAAGTTGCTTATTTTTGTGAGCGTTTATTATTTTTATAACCGCTTCGGGGAGAACGCCTTTCAGGTCTTCGCCGTTTAATATCATTTCTTTAACGCGGGTGGAGCTCACGTTCACTATCTCTTCGTCGGACGGAATGAATATGGTGGTCATTTCGGGGTAGAGTTTTTGGTTTATGAAGTGCATTTCGTTTTCGTAATTATAGTCGGTGTCGTTTCTCACGCCGCGCACGCTGTAAAGCGCGCCGACTTCACGCATAAAATCTACCAGCAGCCCTTCGTGATACGCCGTTTTAACGTTTTTAAAATCTTTAGATACGGCGTTTAACATTTCCATGCGCTCGCAAACCGAAAAAGCGGGCGTTTTTTTGGGGTTTATGCAAAGCGCAAGATACACTTCGTCAAAAAGTTCCGCCGCCTTTTTTAATACGAATATATGCCCGTCGGTCACGGGGTCGAAAGTCCCCGCGTATACCGCTCTTTTTATTTTTTTGTTTTCGTTTACCATAGCTTGTCCTTAATAAAAATCGAATAGTCAATGCCGCCCGAATTATCCGCATAAACCGCTTTCTAAGGCGATAAATCGCCGCCGACGGTTATTTTGGCGGATAACAAGCCGACCGCTTGCGGTTTGTTTAGGCAAGGCAAACGCCCGACGCCGTACTTTTTGTACCGCGAGCGGCGTTTAACGCAGCATAAACCGACTTATTGCCGCTAAAAATATCCACAAGACGGCAATTTATCGCCCTCTTAAAAAATCAAAGGTGTTTAAACCGTAATTTCTCGTGTCGGTCACCGTAAACTTGCAGGAATATTCGGGGGCGGTTTTTTTAGTCCTTTCTATAATAAGCCTGCCGCCGGCAGACAAAGCGCCCGTTTCCGCTATAAGTTCGGTCAGTTTTTTATACTCGCCGTAGTTATACGGCGGGTCAAGGAAAATTATATCGAATTTTTTTTGGTTCCGCTTAAAAAACTCTTCCGCGCTTTCGAGGTAAACGTCGGCTTGCTCTTTTATCAACGCTAAATTTTCTTTAACGAGTTTAACGCTGTTTTTGTCTATATCGACGAAGGTTACCTCCGCCCCGCGCGAAACGGCCTCTAAACCTATCGCACCCGTTCCGCAAAAAACGTCTGAAAACTCCGCGCCCGAAATATCGAAGGCTAAAATATTGAACAACGCTTCGCGCGCCCTGTCGGAAGTGGGGCGCACGCCGTTTATATCGAATTCTTTAAGTTTTCTGCCTCTATGTTTGCCGCCTATAATTCTCACTTTATATATTCCTTTTTCGCGCGGCGAAGCGCGTTTACGAGTATTTCATACGAAATGGTGTTACATTTATCCGCCAAAACTTCCGCGTCGTCAAACACGAGGACTCTGCCGTTTTTTTGCGGCGCGCCGGTAATAGCTAAGTCCATACACAAATTCAAGCCGAAAGTGCCGCTTCGCATAAACCCGTCCGCGTAGCCTAACCGAATAACGTTCGCCGTTTCGCTTTTATAAATTTCGCCGCCGTAAAGCGCGGGGGAGCCTTTAATATCGCGCGTTAAGATATACGGCGCGTAGACTTTTGCCGCCCTTTTAAGCGTTATTTTGTCCGTTTTAAAGGGAGTGTAGCCGTAAAGCATTATCCCCACCCGCACCATATCGAGCGCGTATTTTTTGTTTTGCAACAGCCCGCCGCTACTGGCGGCGTGAAGGGTCGCGCCGTTACTATAAGCCTTAACGGGTTTAGCAAGGTTTAAAAATTTAGCGAACTGCTTTTCGCATACGCTTTCGTCTTCCTGCTTATAAAAATGCGTGAACGCTCCCGTTAAGTATACGTAGCGCGAACGCTTTATTAAGCCTATCGCGCTTAAAATTTCGCTTTCGTCGCTAAAACCGAGCCTGTTCATTCCGCTGTTTATCGCAAAATGCACCTTGACGGGCGTTTTAAGCTTTTTTGCCGCCGAAATTATCGTTTTAAGTTCGCGAAGAGTCCCGACGGATAAAGTCGCGCCGTATCTTATAAGTTTTTCGGCGTTATCCGTATAAACCGGGGTTAAAAGCAAAATTTCTTTATTTATGCCCGAAATTCTGAGCGCGTAAACTTCGCTTGCGAGCGACACGGCAAATACGTCCGCTTCGTTATACAAAGCTTTCGCCGTTTCTATAAGCCCGTGACCGTAAGCGTCGGACTTAATAACGGCGCAAAACTTCACCTTATTGTCTATAAGTTTTTTTACCTTGCGGCAGTTATATACTATATTTTTAAGAGAAATTTTCGCAATCAGCGGCTTTGACATCTTAATTCACCCGTTTCAGTATATGTCGCGTACAATATAAGGGTTAAAGTTATACGAAACGGGGAATAATTAAGATATGGTTTTAAATTTTATTTTGGGCGCGGTTTTAGGCACAGTCGTCGGCGCAAACGCCGGGTTTATAATATTTTCACTGATAAAAAACGGAAAAAACAAAAACTGAACGGTTTACTTTCGGAAAACGCCGCTATAATTTTCCGCCAATATCGTTAGTTTTCGCCGCTTAAACTTGAAGCGGTTAAACCGCGCCGCTTATCGGCGCATAAGTTATTTTATGCCGCCGCTAACGGGCTTAAGTTCTCCGCCCGAAAGCGAATATTTTTTATCGAATCTGTTAAACACTTCCGCTTTGTGCGTGACGGCTATAACCGTCGTATCTTTAAGCGAAAAAATATAGTCGAGCGCGCATTTTTCCGTTTCCGCGTCGAGGGCGGAAGTCGCTTCGTCAAGTATTAGCAAAGGGCGGTTTTCGATTACGGCGCGGAGGATAGAAAGCCTTTGCGCCTCCCCGCCGGAGAGCGTGTCGCCGCTTGAAACGCCCGCTTTTCCGACGCGCTTTAAAACTCCGCTTAAATTGAGTTTTTTAACTCCTTCGTTAAACTTCTCTTCCTTTTCGCCGCAAAGGGTATCGGGGCGCAAAAAGGTTGCGTTGTCTATAAACGTCGTGCCGAAAAGGTTCGGGGTCTGCATTACCCCCGCCGCAAGCGACACGGAATTAAGGTCATACTCAACGCCGCTATAAGCCGCTTTCGCAACTCCTGCGCTCGGCTTTATTATGCCGCAAATTATTTTTAACAAGGTTGACTTGCCCGACCCGCTTTCGCCTTTTATAACTACCTTTTCGCCCTTTTTAACGGTTAAATCAACGCCGCTTACAACGGGCGTTTTATCGTCGTAACAAAAGCTTACGCCGCTTAAACAAACTTCGTCAAAGTCTTTAAGATCCTTTTTTTCGGCGGGCTTTTCGGCGGCAAGTTCCGCCATACGATTTATAGAAACCTTATATTCGCCGTAAACGTTGAACGCCCCTCCTAAGTACGAGAGCGGGCTTTTTATTTGAAGAACGAGTTGCATAAGCGCGGTAACTGTGCCTATATCCGCGCCGCTTACGCCGTTTATAATGTTAAGCCCGCCTAAAACCGCGGTAAGCGCATATAAAAAAGTGAACAGCAAACTCACCGTAACGGTAACGCCGCCGCTGAAATAACGCTGTTTTTTAACGCTTTTGCCGTACGCTTCGTCAAGTAAACTATACGTAGCGCCGACTTCTTTTTCGCGGTCGAAAATTTTAACAACGGCGTAGTTTTGCTTCGCCTCGGTTATAAAATTAACGGCTGCCCCGTCGGTCTTTCTCGTTTCGCGGTAAAGCTTCGCGTTTATTTTTCTGACCGAAAACGCCGCTAAAAAAGTGACCGCGCCCACCCCTAAAAAGGCAAGGGTGAAAGTAACGTCGAAGTAAAACATCAGCGCGACTATCGCTATTATTTTAACCGCCGCTTCGGTAACGTTCGGAATAAGCGTTACCTTAACGTTCGCGATTTTTGCCGCGTCAAGCGAAAACCTCGACAAAACGTCGCCCGCCGCGCGTGATTTTTCGGTTAAATAGTCGGTGTTTAAGTAATCTTTAAACACGCCGTTTTTAATTTTGACTTCAAGGTCGGATCTAAATTTTTCAATCAAAAATTTATCGCACGACGAAACGATATAGAACGCGAGCAAGGTTATAAGGGTGAACGCCGCCCGCGGCGCAAACGCCCCGTCGCCGTATACGGCGGAATTAACTATTTCTTTCACGCCCACGACGAACGCAACCGACAACAGCGACTTTAAAACGCCCATAACTATGAGCGTTGCGGTCGCGAACTTGCCGTTTTTAACGTATTTGTTTATTTTTATATCGTCGTAAGCCATATCTTCTCCGATTTGATTGTTTGTTTCGTGGCGTAATTTTATAATCTCCGATTGCGGGCGATTACTAATCGCCCCTACGTGTCGGGCGCATTGCTATGCTTGTCGGGCACGTTGCTAACTCGTCGTCGCATGCGTTACCGCCACAAGCCGTTACCCACTAACCACTTTGTCATATTGAGCGTTAGCGAAATATCTCGTGGAAACGAAAGCGAACTTATATACGGACACGTCTCGTCGCCTTTAACAAGGATGTCAAAGGTTATCAC
>CAKQMM010000129.1 GCA_934254755.1 uncultured Clostridia bacterium | reverse complement strand
GCCACCAGTAGTCGTGATTGCCGCGAATCATTATTTTTTTGCCGCTTAGTTCGCTGAAAAATTTAATGTCGCTCAGCGCGTCGTCAACCTTCATCGCCCAGCTTATATCGCCCGCTATAAGCACTATATCGTCCGCCGCAACTTTTTTTTGCCAGTCGGCTTTAATTTTATCTAAATACCCGTCCCACTTGTCGCCGAAAACGACCATAGGCTTTTCGCCCGACAAGGAAAGGTGTAAATCGCTTATAGCGTAAACTTTCATACGAACAGTTTAACACATAGCGAAAAAAACCGCAACTTAAACGGTTTAAAAATACGAATAAATAGGTTAAAACCGACTTATTCCCGCAAAAACCGATTTGTTCCCGCAAAAACAGTTAGGAATAAGAAACGTTTCTCCCCATAAAATAAAGCGGTCGGATAACCGACCGTTTTAGTGATTTTTTAAACGTTTCCGTCAGGGAATAAGGGGAGCTCGAAAAATCCCGAACATACTTCCTGAGTGTATTCCTGACAAGACGGCATTTGCGCGTATCCGTAAGACGGAACCAACAACTCGACCGTCATAACGATTTTTAAAATGCTCGTCGTGCAGCACGAAACGGTGAAAGTGTTTTCGCCTACGTACGTTCCTTCCGGCGCGACTATCGAAACGACCGCCTCGACTTCATACGGAATAATCGACGGCGCGGGCACGAATAAAACTACGTCCTGCGCAAGAGTTACCTGCGCGTTCGCTTTACCCTGCACGCCTGCAGCGTCGGTGTAAATAACTTCCATGGGTACGGTGTAGGTTATCTGCACGCGGCTTAAATTCTGCCTGTCGGGGATGGGGTCAACCTGCAAACTGTTCACGGTTGCCTTGCTCGAAACGCTGCGCGCGCTGACGAATGTGAGCGGATATGTAGGGTTTTGCGGCGTAAGGTCGGTAAGCACTAAGGTGTAACCGTCTTCCTGAGTTTGCTTTATGCAAGCGTCGAACACTTTTTTTGCCTGAATGCAAACTTTTTCGCACAGTCCGTTAAGCGGATTGCCCGTTATTTGCGAAGGGCATCTGTCCGACGTAAAATTTGAATAAAACGACATTTTAACCTCCTATAAAAGCCTGTTCAATTCAATATATGCATTCCTCGGGTTTTATGCCACAAAAATATTTTAGAAGGTAGCGGGTCGTAGGGGCGACGTAAATCGCTCGTATTTAATTTATGCGTTCGCTTCCGCGAGATATTTCGCTTGCGCTCAATATGACAAACGGCGCACTCCCGCTGGGGCTATTATCAATCGCCAGCGTTTAAGTCTTGCTTATATCTTCAAGCAAGTTTTTGTAATCGTATTCGGAAAGTTCTTCGCCGCGGACGGTTACGGGTAAATTCGCCTTTTTAAGAGCCGACTCCGCCTCGTCACGCGTAAAGCCGTAACCCTTAATTAAGTTGTTGGCAAGGGTTTTTCTGCGCATCGAAAACGCTATGCGCACAAGTTCCCGATATTTTTGTCTGTCAACGCCGCTTAGTTTATCTTTATCGATGGTGATTTTTACGACCGCGCTATCGACGTTCGGCGGGGGCAGAAATAGTTCGCGCCCTATTTCTTTTATAATTTCCGCGCTGCCCGCAAGCCTTACGGCAACGGTTATCGCACCGTAATCGCTCGTTTTAGGCTCGGCTGCAAGGCGCAAAGCGACCTCTTTTTGCACGGTTACGGATATGCCCGTAACGTGCTTCGCCTTTTCTAAAAACAGCGTTATTACGGGCGTGGTTATATAGTACGGCAAGTTTGCAACGACCATATAGTCTTCACCCACCATGTTTTCGAGCGAATCTATCGGCGTTTTCATAATATCGCCGAAAATCACTTCCGCATTATCGACCCCTTCGAGCGTTTTTGAAAGCACGGGTTTTAAATTTTCGTCTATCTCAAAAGCGTAGACCTTTTTTGCCCGCTTTGCGATTGCCCGCGTAAGCGTGCCCGCCCCCGCCCCTATTTCGACGACGGTCACGGATTCGTTCACGCCCGATTTCAAAACTATATCGTCAAGCAAATTTTCGTCGGTCAAAAAGTTTTGACCGAACTTTTTAGCAAATTTAAAATCGTTTTCTCTTAATATCTTTTTTACGTCCATAAAAACCTTTTAAGTGGTGTTAAAAACCGATTTATTCCCGCAAAAATAGTTAGGAATAAGGAATGTTTGCCCCACCAAAAATACCCGACTATTTCGCCGAGTATTTTGTAAACAATCGTTTAAAATTTTCCTCTACGCAACCTGTAAGCTCGCAGACGGTTACGCCTAAAACCCCCGCCGCGTATTCGTATACGTATTTTACGTTTGCTTGTTCGTTCCTCCTGCCGCGCAAAGGTTCGGGGCTTAAATAGGGCGCGTCGGTTTCAAATAAAATTCTGTCCAACCCTACCCTTTTTATAATCTCCGCTTTTTTGGCGTTTTTAAAGGTAACGACCCCGCCGAACGAAAAATATCCGCCCATACGCTTAAATTCGTCAACGAGTTCGAGCGAATACGAATAACAGTGCATCAAAAACCCGCAGTTTAACTTATCAATGTTTTCTTTAAGCAAACTAAGGGTGTCCGCCGCCGCGTCACGCGAATGTATAACGAGCGGCAATTTAAACTTATCCGCTAAAAAAATCTGTTTTAAAAAGCAGGCTTTTTGCGATTCGTAATCGTAGCCTTCGTAATGCTTATCGAACCCCGCTTCGCCTACCGCGAGACACTTTTTATGTGAAAGCAGCGGAATAATTTCGTCTATATCGCCGCCGCTTGCAACGTTTTCGGGGTGAACGCCCGCGGTAAAATACACTTCGGGGAATTTTTCGGACAAGTTAAGCGCGCTTTTACTCGTCGCCGCGTCGCACCCCGAATCGACCGCGGCAATAACGCCCGCGCTTAAATATCTTTCGCGAACCGCCGCTAAATCTTCAATGAACGCAACGTCGCTTAAATGGGTGTGCGCGTCGATAAACATCATCTATACCTCTATCTGAAAGCCCGCCGCAATCTCAAGTTATAAAACTTTTGCGCCCGCGGGCATATCGCCGAGCGGCGTTACGAGCTTAACTTTATCGCCCTCTTCGGCGCAAAGTATCATTCCGTTCGATTCAACCCCCGCAAGGCGCGCGGGTTTAAGGTTTGCAACCAGCACCACTTTTTTGCCGAGAAGTTCTTCCGCTTTATAGTGTTTTTTTAGCCCGGAACAAACTATTCTTTCGCCCGCCCCGTCGTTAAGAGTGATTTTGTAAAGCTTATCGGACTTTTCTATTTCTTCGACTTTTTTGATTTCGGCTACGATTAAACTCGTCTTTTTAAAATCGTCAATCGTTATAATTCCCGCGTCTTGTGCGAGTTTTTGCGCCGCTTTTTCATCCGCTTTTTGCTCGTTTTTATGCTTTAACGCGGCAACCTTTTCGATTTCTTCTATCTCTTTTTTGACGTCTATTCTCGGGAAAATCGGCTCGGCGACGGTTATTGTTATATCGCCCTTCAAGCCGCCGAATTTCACGTTTTCAAAGGTAGTTTCTTTCTCGCCGTCAACGCCTAAATAAGCTAAAATTTTATTCGGTGCTTTCGTAATAAACGGCTTTAAAAGAATTGCCGAAATGCGTATCGCTTCGCACAAAACGTATAAGACGACGTTAAGCCTTTCAGCCTGCGTTTCGTCTTTACCGAGCTTCCACGGCTCCGTTTCGTCGATATACTTATTAGCGCGTTCGACGCACTTGAATATGTCTGCAAGCGCGGCGGGCACGTCTATCGCGTCGATATCCGCTTTAACCTTATCGAGCGCGCCGTTTAGCATTTCAATAACTTCTTTATCGACATCTTCGTACTTTTTCGGCTCGTAAAGTTTGCCGCCCTGATATTTGTTGACCATGGCGGTCGTCCTCGAAACGAGGTTGCCGAGAGAGTTAGATAAATCGGTGTTAATGCGTTTAAGCAAACTTTCGTTGGTGTAAACGCCGTCGTTGCCGAAAGGAATTTCACGCAGTAAAAAGTACCTTAACGCGTCGGTGCCGTAACGATCGACGAGTTCTTTCGGGTCGGTAATTTCGGTTTTTATGTTTTCGCCCTTGCTTTTAGAGAGTTTGTCGCCGCCGATTAAAAGCCAGCCGTGACCGTAAACGCGCTCCGGAAGCGGAAGGTCAAGCGCCATTAAGATGGCGGGCCAGATAATGGTGTGGAAACGGACTATTTCTTTACCTATCATCTGGAGGTTTGCCGGCCAGAATTTTTTAAACAATTCGTCGTTTTCGGTGCCGTAACCGAGCGCGGTTATATAGTTCGTGAGCGCGTCTATCCACACGTAAACGGTGTGCTTTTCGTCAAAAGTTACGGGTATGCCCCACTTTATCGTGGTGCGCGAAACGCATAAGTCCTCAAGCCCCGGCTTTATGAAGTTGTTTATCATCTCGTTCATACGAGACTTGGGCTGTATGAATTCGGGGTTTTCCTGATAATGTTTTAAAATTCTGTCGCCGTACTTTGAAAGGCGGAAAAAGTAACTTTCTTCTTTGCCCTTTTCAACCTTTCTGCCGCAGTCGGGGCACAGCCCGTCTTTTAATTGCGACTCCGTCC
>CAKQMM010000128.1 GCA_934254755.1 uncultured Clostridia bacterium | reverse complement strand
AACAGGGCTAAAGTTGTATACGATCCCCTTACACTCTTTGTATACCATCTTTCTCTTGACACAAGCCCCCGCCCTACTTTAAATTTAAGACTTTAAACCATTAGTTATCACACTTAACGAACGCATCGCCTTACTTTTTACTAATCTCGTAACCTTCTTTGGTGTTTTTGACGATATAACCCTTTTCGGTGAGTTCGGCGCGGAGCTTGTCGGCAACCGCCCAGTCTTTTATTTTGCGGGCGTTTTGCATTTCGTCGGCGATTTTAACGATATCTTCGGGGATATCCGCCTTTTCTTCTTTCAAGTCTTTCAAACCTAAGCCGAAAACCCTATCGAAGTCGACAGCTAAGTTATAAATATCTTTCGACGCGGGTTCTTTAAGCATGGTGAACAAAACGCCGAGTGCGGAAGGAATATTCAAATCGTCGCAGATATCTTCTTCAAACTGCTTTTTATATTCGGCAAGTTTTTCGTCGCTTATTTTATTTTCGCCGTTTTTGTGTTTTAAAATCTGCGCGCAAAGCCTTTCGTAAGAAACCTTGACCGCGTCCATCGTTTCAAACGTAAAGTTGAGTTTTTTGCGGTAGTGGGTGTTCAAGCAAAAAAGTCTGAACGCCATGGGGGAATATCCCCTTTCTTCGAGCTGAGCGATGGTATAGGTGTTGCCGAGCGACTTGCTCATTTTGCCGCCGTCAACGAGCATAAAGTCGCCGTGTATCCAGAACTTAGCGGGGTTTTTGCCCGTCAAACCTTCGCTTTGCGCTATTTCGTTTTCGTGGTGAATGGGAATATGGTCAACGCCGCCGGTGTGGATATCGAACACGTCGCCCAAATATTTGCGGCTCATCGTCGAGCACTCTATGTGCCAGCCGGGGTAACCTTGCCCCCACGGGCTCGGCCACTGCATAATGTGTTCCTTAGGAGCCTTTTTCCACAGCGCGAAGTCGTAGGGGTTGCGCTTTTCGTCGTTTACTTCTATCCTTGCGCCCGCCTGCAAATCGTCAAGCGAATTGCCCGACAACATTCCGTAGTCCTTAAATTTAGAAACGTCGTAATAAATGCCGTCGCTCGTTTCATATCCGTAGCCTTTGCCGATAAGCCCGACGACGTAGTCTATCATTTCGTTGATATGGTCGGTCGCTTTGCAGATTATTTCGGGTTTATCTATGTGCAACTTTTCAAAGTCGCGCATAAAAATATCGGTATAATAAGCCGCTATCTCGTAAGGGTCTTTATGCTGTTCGCGGGCGGACTTTTCCATTTTGTCTTCGCCCGTGTCGCCGTCGCTCATAAGGTGCCCGACGTCCGTTATGTTCATAACGCCCTTGATTTTATAGCCCTCGTACTTTAAAACGCGGCGGAGTTCGTCCATAAAAACGTAGGTGCGCAGGTTGCCGATGTGCGCATAGTTATAAACGGTGGGACCGCACGAATACATTCTGACCGTATCCGACCCGTCCATGGGTTTAAACTCGTCTTTTCTTCTCGTTAAAGTATTGTAAAGTTTAATCATCGCTCTCTCCTTTAAGCCGTTTGATTTCGTCTTTAAGCTCTTTAATTTCCCCTTCCAAAGTCTTAATCATCTCTAAAACGGGGTCGCGGGTGGACTGCTCTAAGTCGTGAACCTTCTGCCCGTTGGTCTTTATAACCCTACCCGGGATACCTACGACGGTAGAGTTTGCGGGCACGTCTTTCAAAACGACGCTCGACGCGCCTATTTTGCAGTTTTCGTGCACCGTTATGCCGCCCAAAATTTTTGCACCCGCCGAAATTATGCAGTCGTGCATAATGGTCGGGTGGCGTTTTTTGCCTTTATCTTTACCCGTGCCGCCCAAAGTTACGCCCTGATAGATGACGACGCCCGTTTCAACGACCGCCGTTTCGCCTATCACGACCCCTTCGCCGTGGTCGATAAACACGCCGGGGGCAATGGTCGCGGCGGGGTGAATTTCAATACCCGTCCTGCGCTTTGCGCGCTGGCTTACAATACGCGCCCAAAGTTTAAGCTTGTGGCGATATAAAAAGTTTGCGAACCTATGCGCAGATAAAGCCTTTATCCCCGAATAAGTAAGCCATACTTCAAATTTAGTTCTTGCGGCGGGGTCGTTTTGCATTGCCGCGTTAATATCCGCCCGTAATCTTTTAAACATAATTTCCTTTTTAACAAAAAAAACGCCGCCCGTTGCATAAAGACGCAAACGGCGCGGTTCCACTTTACTTAACCTTAAACTTATTGCCAAGGTAACTCGTTCGCCTTTAACGGAGCGGCCCGTAGGTAATTACTCTCCCTTTCAGCATATAAGCTGACGGCGAAACGCACTTTCGGCAATCGGTTCTGCGGCGTCGCACCGACCCGCCGCTCTCTTTAACCCCGATGCGCCTACTCTTTATCGCCAAGGTTTAAATATATATTGAATGATAACACGATTTAAAAAAAATTGCAATCGTTTTTTATTTAACGTTTGCGCTTCCTATATATTATATTGCCTTTTAACGAATTTTGCGCCCGTTTGATTGCAAAAACCGTTTTTTTGGGGTATAATTGTTTTAGCCGAGCGGGACTTAGCCCCGTCAAATCTTAAAATCAGACCGCAAAACGGTTCGGAGTTAAACAAAATGTTAGACTTAAAACTTGTAATCGAAAAGACCGACTATGTAGTCGCCGCCCTTAAAAAGAAGGGGTGCGACGCAGATTTCACAGAAGTTATCAAAAAAGACGCCGAAAAGCGCGCTCTTATGCACGATATCGAGCTTTTAAAAGCAAAGCGCAACAAAGTTTCGGCAGAAATTCCCAAGCTTAAAAAAGAAGGCAAACCCGTGGACGGCATTTTTGAAGAAATGCGCGAGATAGGTAACGAAATAGCCGCGGGCGACGAAAAGATAAACGTCCTTCAAAAAGAAATTTTCGACTTTATCGCATGCCTTCCTAACCTCCCGGACGACGATTTGCTCCCCGGCGAAAAGGAAAACAACAAAGTCGTTAAAGTCAACGGCGAAAAACCCGCTTTTGATTTCAAAGCTAAAAACCACGTCGATTTATGCACCGCTCTCGGAATAATCGACTACGAACGCGGCGTTAAGCTTTCGGGCAACGGGTTCTGGGCATATCGCGGCGACGGCGCAAGGCTCGAATGGGCTCTTTTGAACTTCTTTATCGACGAACATTTGTCCGACGGTTACGAATTTATTCTCCCCCCGCACCAACTTTCTTATAACTGCGGGTTCGGCGCGGGTCAATTCCCCAAATTTTCGGACGAAGTTTATTGGCTTGACGTCGATAGCGACAGACAGAAAAACCGCTTTATGCTCCCCACCGCGGAAACGGCTCTCGTAAACCTTTACGCGGGCGAGATTATAGACGAATCGAAGCTCCCCTTTAAATTCTTCGCGTACACCCCCTGCTATCGTAAAGAAGCGGGCTCGGCGCGTGCGGAAGAGCGCGGAATGATCCGCGGCCACCAATTCAACAAAGTCGAAATGGTTCAGTACACCACCAAAGAGGGTAGCGACGCCGCTTTTGAAGAGCTCGTAAACAAAGCTTGCCGCATTATGGAAAAGTTAGGGCTTCACTTCCGTTTATCAAAGCTCGCCGCGGGCGACTGCTCCGCGTCTATGGCGCGCACTTACGATATCGAAGTGTGGATCCCCTCTATGGGTATTTATAAAGAAGTTTCGTCCGTGTCGAACGCGCGCGACTATCAGGCGCGCCGCAACAACACCAAGTACCGCGAAAAGGCGACCGGCAAAACGCAGTTCGTTCACACCCTTAACGGTTCGGGGTTAGCGACTTCGCGCGTGTTCCCCGCCATTATCGAACAGTATCAGAACGCAGACGGTTCCGTTACCATTCCCGAAGTTTTGCGCAAGTATATGGGCGGGCAGGAAAAAATCACTTTAAAATAATAATTCGGCAAACCGCCGTAAATAAAAATTCTCGCTAAAAACAGCGAGAATTTTTTTATTTGCTTAATTTTCTGTATTTACTCGGCGACGAGCCGAAGTAATTTTTAAAAGTCCTGTTAAAGCCCGAAATCTCGTTATACCCCGCCCTTAGCGAAACGTCGAGCACGGTTAAATCGGTCTTCCTCAATAAATATTCGGCGTACGCCATGCGGGAGCGGATGACGAATTCTTTCGGGTTAAGCCCCGCCCGCTCTAAAAACCGCCGCCTAAGCGTCGAAACGCTTACTTTTAAGGTTGCGGCAAGAATTTCTTCGCTTAAATCGCCGTCTAAGTTTAAACTTATATAGTCCACCGCGGGGGAGATGTCCGCCGCAACGTTTTTCGCCGCCGTATCCGCGCCGTTAATTCCGCCGCCCAAAGCTTCTTTCCACGTAAAGCCGCCCACCTTTTTAAATGCCCTTTTACACTCAACCAAAAATTCCGCCGCCGATATCGCGAGCGATAGTTCTTTTAATTCGTCCGTTTTTGCGGCTTCGGATATAATTTTATTTATCGCGGCGGTTACGGCGGGATATTCGTCCCCTGAAAACACGCCGCTTAGTAAGCCTGTGCCGTCGCAAAGTGAAAGCAACCCTTCGGGTGCAAGCATGCCGAGCCGCTTAAAAAGTTCCGCCGGGTTTATATCTACGTACACCC